>JAFGKO010000033.1 GCA_016928525.1 Anaerolineales bacterium
GCACGCTCCGCCGTTCCGACATCGCGTTTTGGCATTCGGTGAGAGGTATATGGCAGATGCAATTGGCGGGGGTAAGGCGATTAGGTCGAACCGCTCGGTGCATCCAGTTGAAGGAAGCGGACACAAAAACCGAACCTCACTGATATATGAAGTTCAGCACTCGCCAACCTGAATATAACGCTAATGCTGCGTTACTGAGATTTTGCTGCAATACGTAATAAAGATGCTTTCTCCCTACCCATTGCCGAGAATAGCGCAGAGGTGATGATGCGTCAAACTCTGGGCTTGGGCAATATGTTGGAAGTCTTGTGCTTTTACCCTGAGCGTGCAGCTTGCAGTCCGGTGTCCGCATATTCTACACCGTGCGGATTACCCACGTGCTTTGACGCATCCAGAATTTCAATTCCTACAACATTTCCCTTTACATCATAGTCGATAACTACCCCCGGCCTATCTTCGTCGCTCTCGTCAACAGGGGCGTCACTGAACAAGATGCGGAACACGTCCACGCTAGCATCATAAGTTACCTTCATGCGTCATCACTCCAATACGTCCCAATCTTACTGGTTGGGTAGACTGTGATCATCCACAGTGGAGCATATTGCTCGACGATGACACGAACTACCTATAGCTTAGCCCCGATTTCGACTTCCGATTGATCGACTCTGCGGTTAGAACGAGCATCGCGCACCGGATCACTTGAAGAGTGCGCATATTGTGTGGTTTGCGTAAACCTTGTAAACTATAGGCGGAAAAGGAAAATCAAGGAGAACGAAGAATGTCTATCACTATCTCAAAAACGGATCTCGCTCGAAATACGCGGGATGTTGTGGATCAGGCTCGCAAGGGACAGACGATCGTTGTGCAAAGCTATGGTGAAGAGCAGGTAGTCCTGCTTGATGCTTTGGACTATCGCATCCTGCGAGCACTTGTTGCCTACGCGTTGCATCAGGAAAGCGATACTGATGTAAGCGGAACCGACACCCTCCTCGATGAAGTCATCTCCAATTATCTGGAGAAGCGCATTAGTCTGTCCAAAGCTGCCGAATTGCTGGGTCTCTCACGCTTTGAGGTGATGGACCGTTTCGAGCGACTAGGGTTACCTTTACGCCAGGGCCCGCTGAGCATTGAAGATGCCCGCGAAGAAATCTCTGTCGCTCGCCAAGCTAAGGCTTCGACAGAATGATGACTGTCGTCGTTGACAATACGGTGCTCAGCAATTTCGCACACGTAGAACAGCCTCAGTTGTTGCGCGAAGCCTTCGATAATCCAGTTACCGTTCGTGCTGTGATGGATGAATTGATCGAAGGTGTGCGGCTGGAACGGTTGCCCTCAGTTGATTGGAATGACGTCCCCGTTATTGAATTGACCTCCGACGAACAGACAAGCGCCGACATGTTCGGTCAACGTTTGGGACGCGGCGAGGCCGAGTGCATTGCTTTGGCTCATTCGAGACAATGGATGGTACTCACCGATGACCGGGATGCTAGAGCAGCAGCACGGGAAGTGGGCCTTATTGTGTCGGGGACGCTTGGTGCTTTGATGAATCTTGTAAAGGATGGCACCCTGTCTATGAGTCAGGCAGACCATTTTCTCGCGCGGATGAAGCAACATGGCTATCGTTGTCCAGTCGATTCGCTATCTGAACTCAACGAGGATTAGAAAGTGTCTCGATGAGCGCTTGTCGATTGCGTCCTTCACTCACCCTTCAACTGCTTCACAATCTGCCCCACCCGCGTCCAGTGCAATCCCACCTCTTCAAATTGTCACGTATTGTTGACAATAATAGCCCTGCGTATATGACAATAATGGCGGGTCAAGATCGCCTCTGGATGGATGAACGACCAATTTGAGGAAAAAAAGCGACTTTTGACAGACGCGCTCCGCCGTTCCGACATCGTGACAAAAATGTCGATGAGGCTATGTGACAAAAACAACCAAAGCCAGCTGGCTGGTGCCTTCTGGTTATTTTTGGTTGTCAGTAACGAACATGAAAACTGAACTCCATAACCTTCAGCAGTTCAGTCTCCATAGTCGGAAAATATTACTCTGACTTCACACAAATATGCTCTCTAGTTCCAAAGAATTCATGAGGATTATTGCCGCTTGCCTGCAAGAATACCCCAGATGGAGGCATGAGGCAAACTGTGAGCCATACCTAGGACAGGCAAATGCAAATCGTCAATCATGAATATCGGCGATGGGTTTGGCTGCTATTCCGAATAGTACACCCCGCTGTTTCAACAAAGCGTTTCTTCTGTTCCTGGCCCGCTATTTTTTCTTCTTTAGCAGACCCGTTCCCATTAAGCGTAACCGAAGCCGAGACAAATTTGGATCTTCAGGATCGACCTGTTCCATAAAACTCAGCCAGGACCGCGCTCCCTCAAAGGCTTTTTCCGCGATGAGCAATTCCACATGGGCCACACATACTGCCTTGAATTCAGACACATGAAAGCGTGGACGTTGCAGCAGCGGCTCAAGCCAATCGCGCGCTTCCTGCACACGACCATCCGCAATGCACAATTGGGCCATCGCGGTACACCCAAAGAGATAGTCTGGGTGAAGTTCCACAGTACGTTTTACGACGACAGCAGCTTCCTCTTTGCGGCGTTGCAGCGTCAAGGAAGAGGCCAGGAAATTCAGCAGGGTGGGGTTGTCCGGCACAATATCCAAGGCTTCCCGCGCAAGTGTTTCTGCCGTTTCAGCATGGCCATCAACAAGGGCGTCATGAGCCTGTTCGAGCAACCGTTGGGCCTTTGACGGAATACCAGAAGGCTGCGGCTTTTCATAGATTTCATAGGCGAGCAGCAGTAATTCAGTTAGCTCCCCCTTGATCGTGAGGGGAACTGGTTTACCGCGTGGCAACAAACCGAGTTCGGTGGCGTGTTGCGCGGCTTCCATGCGCTGCTGGTCGGTGCCATACCGGCTCAAAGCAAAGTCACGCAGGACCGGCAGATCAGCCATATGAGCAACCATCAGCGCCGTCTGGCGACCCACCGGATCACCGCGTTCTAATAAAATCGGCAGAACTGATTCGAGATGGGGAATTTCACGCAGAACACGTTTGATCTCTCGTTTAAGAACCGTTTCGCCGCGTGTTCCTTTCCTCGCCGCACGGCCCAAGGCCTCGATCCAGTTTTGCGGAATCCAGTGATTCAAGGCGAAGGGCCAGGCACCACTGCGTTCTTCAACCGGTTTCTTGAGATCATCCAGATTTTCACGAGCGGGTGCAAAATGCGGCTCGATGTTCTGCGCCCGTGTCCACAATGCGCGCGCACGCTTCATGTCACCCTGGCGCGCATAGGAGACAGCCGCCAGATGGTGAATTGTGGGCATCCGCAAGGTATGCGCCTCGCTGGATTGCTCAAACGTTTGATAGACCTCGATGACAGTGGCATCGTCGCCCAAGGTGGCGAACGCTTCCAACACCTTGGCGAAGAGAACTCCATCAATATCTGGCTGTATACGAAGCTGCTGCGCCATAGCCTGCGCCTCGTCTCGCCGTCCCATTCGGAATAAGCTCTGAGCCAGATTCGAAAGCGCATGAACGTTGCCCGGTTCGCGTTCAAGTGCTTGCCACGCGGCACCGACAGCTTTTTCAAGGTTCCCTTGCAGCATGTAGGCCAGCGCCAGGTTATTCAGCGGAGCCACAGCATCAGGCAAACGCCGGCTGGCTTCCTGGGCAATCTGCTCGCCGCGTTTGACATCGCCGCGATTAAACGCCATCTGCGACTGCTCAAACAGCATCAGGTCTTCCGCTGATGCTCCCTGGGTTGTGCTCTCGCTCGCCAGGATGTGCTCACTTACCTTTTCCGCAACGGCTTGGGTTTCACGCACCTCACTGGCAAGTTCATGGTCCGGCCATGCTGTTAGAAAATGGTTCGCGTAATGCAGGGCGGAAAAGGGCAGATTATTCACGAGTGATGCCCGCGCCAGATTAACCCAGTGCGTAGGCTCATCTGGCTCCAATTGAGTGAGCTTTTCGGCCACGTCCCACAGATTGTTGATATCGTCCATGTGGGCATAAACATCACCGAGCATGGCCAGCGCCAGGCTATGGGACGGCTGCTGTCGCACGACCTGCTTCAGAATATCCTCTGCCTGCTCCCACTGCTTGTGCGCCATGTGCTGCTGCGCCTGCATGATTTGCGCAGAGGGACGCATCCTGGAGGACAGTCGGGATTGTGGTTTCTTTTTAGGTGATTTTTTGGCAGACATAATTACGTGACAGCGTTACAGCCAAACTCGCTCACATTGTGCGTCACCAAAATGAGACTGTTCGCGAGGGCGACGGCGGCAATTAGCATATCATACAAGCCGATGGGGGTGCCTTTTGTCCAGCTACCTGCTCCTCGACTAATAATCTCAGTGGGCCTCAAGCCTAACGAGTAGCTGGATAGCGACCAAGTCGCATGAGCAGTCGCCGAGAAACTACATGCTCATCACTATTCAACCGCAGCAGAAAAACGGTGACCCGCCCTTCCGGGCTCAATGGTTCAATGTAGGCGGTTGCCAGGTTGAGTCGAAAATGCTCGTCCCATTTCTGCTGACGAGGATTAAACAGTGCTGTCAGTTTTCCTGAACCTTTCCAATCAATTGAGCCGATATCACTTCCTTTGTAGCCATTGCAGAGATAACAACTCCAGCATAAATTGTCGGATGCCGTGGTTCCACCATGCTTTTCGGCAATGATGTGATCCACTTCGTAAGGCATCACACGATCTTCTTGGCTAACCCGGCAGTATTCACAGCAGTTGCCCGCACGTTCGATCACATCACGGCGTAACCCAGCGTTCACATGGGTCACGTCTTACCTGCCAGTTTGAGACGGGCCTTCGCTTTGAGCAGAGTCATGAAATGATCCATTCGCATGAACTCTTCCATCTCGGCTCGTTCTTCCATCGTCAGACGATTTTCTCGGTTGAGTTGTAACAAATCAAGTGCCCGCCGCTCAAGAGCTTCGGATGGTTTAAAGGAAACAATCTCTTGTGGCGCTGGAATGGATGCCAGGAAATCGGTGATCTCATCAAGCAACAAGGTAGGTTGCGCAACCGTCATCGGTGGATCCTTTCACTCTTTTACTCGCTTTTTAAAGCCACTGCCTCTGGCAGTGGTACAGTTAATCGGTTCTACCAGTCCATTCATTTGTGTATGGACCAAAGACGTTTGCTTAGCGGCTAACCTTTGCAACCACTGGCGAGCGCTAATTTGATAGGTGCACCTTCTGGACGCGACCAGGAAGCCACCGCCTCTGGCGGTGGTTGTTCACTCTTGATTATACGTGATGCACACCCCAAAAACGATGTTAGCCAGAATGATCAGTGGACAGGCCAATTAACCAGTGTTGGTTCTCATGCTCTTCACAATCTGCCCCACCCGCATCCGGTGCAGACCCACCTCAGCGGCAATCTCGCGATAGCTCCAACCCTGCGCGCGCAGCGCCAGGGTGGTGGTTTTCAGCTTGGCTTTGTCAGGATTACGCTGATTCGCGACGGTTGAGGGAGGAACTGATAACTCAAATATTAGTGTGTATCTAGTATTTGCGCGACTAAAATTATTAATTTACCGTATACCGTTGAAAAAAATACCCTATTAGTTGTGATGGCAATAGGTCAACTCGAACCTTTTATGACGTTTCACGTAGGAGGATGATATCC
>JAFGKO010000034.1 GCA_016928525.1 Anaerolineales bacterium
GAACCATTCCATGCTATGCGGAAAATCATTGGCAATGGGCGCATTGCGTGAGCCATAAGCATCATAAAACGGCATAAAACCCTTGAGCGGATTGTCCGCCGGAGCCGGAGCGTACTCCATCGTTACCCACGAGCCTTCCACCGTAACCAGTGAGTCCATACCCTGCACAACATGTCCCTCTAGAGTGAAACACTCGGCTCGAACGATTACAAAAAGAGCCCCTAACAGACCTAACAGCATCAGTCTCTTCATGGCGCGCCTCATACGGATTTAATCCAGGGGTGGGTACCGGCTGGCGCCCACCCCTGCGTACCTAGGGTATCAGCTAGAACAGGGAGTTGATCTCGTCGTTAATCTCCGGCAGCGCTTCGTCAGCGGTTACCATACCGTCGAAAATGTCCTGCAACACAGGTTGAAGAATGTCACGTATTTCGCTGCCATGTTCAGTCATCGGGAGCAAATAGGTGGCATCTGGAGTAGCCGCGATATCAGTGAACGCGGAGACGTCAAGCCCGTCCGATTCATAAGCGGCGATAGCTCGATCAACCCCAGTCTGAATGGCTGGGAAAACAACACCGTAGTCGCCTACAATGTTGGCGCAATCCGGTGAAGCCAGAAACTTGACCCACTGCCATGCTTCTTCGGGGTGCTTGGTATTGGCGTAAATGGCGTCGGACAGGCCATTGATCGGGGAACGACGGCCAACCGGACCCGCCGGAAGCGGAGCAAAGCCAACATCAAATGTTGCATCATTGGAGATCCAGCCAATCACCCAAGAACCCATCGGGAACATGGCCGTTTTTCCCGCCAGGAACAGGCTTTCAACGCCGCTGCCGAGCTCATCCGTTCCAGGTGCGAACCCATGAGTCAGGTGCAGGTCTGCCCACCATTGAACTGTCGCAATCACACGCGGATCATCATAATGATAGGTGGTGCTCCAGGGACCATCCGTCAACTGGAAGCCGGTGCTGGCCGCAAAACCTGACCAGTCAGGCTGGGCACCGCTGCTGGCATCACCAGGACCACCAGCAAAACCCCACTGAACCACATCGTTTTTGTCGAAATCGGGGTCCAGCCCGTTCCGGCCATTCGCATCCAATGTGAGCTTGGCGACGCTTTGCATGAAAGTTCCACCATCGTCGGGGTTCCAGGTCCAGTTGGCGATTTCGTCGGCAGTGATTCCGGCGGCCTCGAACATGGGTTTATTATAATAAAGGGCGATAGTGTCCCAGTCTTTCGGCAGTCCATACCGTGCACCGTCTTTTACCCACAGCTCAGGGTCTACCAGGTAGATACTGGTATCAACGCCATCACGTTCCACATACGGCTGAATATCCAGCAGTTGATTCCGGCTCAAGAGTTCCGGGTAGCGGCCCCCGTGATCGGTGAACACGTCAGGCGCGGTCTTGGCGACGAGCGCGGTTGTCAACCCATCCCAGTACTCATTCCAACCTGCCTGCTCAATCGTGATGGTTATGTTGGGATTGCGGCGCGTGAACTCGTCGGCGCAAGCCTGATAAGCGGGCTGTTGATTTGAATCCCACAGTGCGTAGCGCAGTTCGACTTTGTCTTGGGCGAAAGAAATGCTGCTGCCCGCCGGGAACGCCGCACACACCGCCAACAAGATGACTATCACTGAAAGTAACTTACCGGATTTCATATTTATTCTCCTTTTTAAGCAAATCAGACCCGGACAGTTCGAAATCAACTCTCAAACAATCTATGAATAACCACCTCCTTCTTTACAGGAATCACCGATAACCCTGGAACTTGATCGAATCAACCAGTTTGCGCCCAAAGAGCAGAAACAGGATAAGGATCGGGATAATACTGAGCAGCGTGCCCGCCATCAGGCCGGTGTAATCGGGCAGACCGCGCTGGGTTTGGGCGCGAAAAGCCATCATCGCTACGGTTAAGGTGGTGGTCCCTTCGATACGCCCGCTGCCACCGGCAAAATAGGCCCACTGTAATTCATTCCAGGCCCCCATGTAGGAAAGCAAAAACATCGTGGTCAGGGCAGGTATGCTCATAGGAATGATGATGCGCCGGAAGATACCAAACAGACTGGCCCCATCTAACATTGCGGCCTCTTCCAACTCTCGATTGATTCCTAAGAAAAACTGCCGCAGGAAAAACACGCCAAACGCGCTGCCCAGGAACGCCGGAGCGATAATGCCTTGCAGCGTCCCAATCCACCCCAGGTTTTGGATCAAAATGAAGTTCGGGATCAGCCCCAACACAGAGGGCATGATCTGGACAATCAAAAACATGTAAAAGATTTGGTTGCGTAACGGAAACCGCAGGCGGGCAAAGGCATAGGCTGCCATCGCATTAAAAATCGTGGAACTGATGCTCACGGTCAGGGTGATGAAGAACGTCGTGCGCAAATAGAGATCGAAACGCATGACTTTGGGCGATCCCCCCTGATCAAGCACCGTCTGGAGCGGCAGTTGCCCAAGCACACGCTTAAACGCATCGGTTGTAAACTGCACCGGCGCCAGGCTGGTCGGGTTGGCAAGCAGCATCTTTTGGGTAGAAAATGCCATTCGGGCCGTCCAGTACACCGGGAAGAGTGTCATGATTATCCACAGTATCAGAAATCCCCAGGCAAGCAGTCTGCTCCATTTCACCCTGCGTATCTGCATTGCCGCCGTTTCCTTCACCTGCCGACTCAGGCCGGTATCAATAATGTTCATTTTGTTGTTACCCCAAATCCGATGTATTGGCCCGGAAATACCACATCTGGCCCAGCGCGATCACCAAACTAATGACAAAGAGCGCGACAGCAACCGTGGCCGCGTAACCCATATCCAAACGGGTAAAGGCCAGATTGGTGATGTACCAAAAGATCACCCGGCTGGCTCCACCTGGCCCACCAGAGGGAGTTGAGGCAACTGCCACACTGTCCCAGACCTGGAAAGACCCCACGATTGAGGTGATCAACACAAAGGCGGTCACTGGTCGCAGCAGGGGCCATGTGATATTTCTGAACGATTGCCAGGCATTCGCGCCGTCAATCGTGGCCGCCTCATAAATTTCGTCAGGGATAGTTTGCAGCCCAGCGAAAAACAGGAGCGCCACATAACCAGCGTGACGCCAGGTATTGATCCAGGCCAGTGACGGAATGATGGTGGTTTGATTAAAAAAGCCGAACTTGTCAAGTCCAATGAGTTCCAGAAAGCCATTGATCGGACCAAACTCGTAGTCCATGATGGTCATCCAGATCATCGTGACCATGACCATGGGGAGTAGATAGGGGAGGAAGATGATGCCGCGGATGATATTGGACTTGGCGAATCGTTTCAGAAGATTTGCTAATATTAAGGCGATGATGGTCTGAAGTGGAATATTCCACGCAACATACTTGACTGTAATGCGCAAAGATGACCAAAACTGTTTGTCATCGAACAATCTTTCGTAGTTCTGAACCCCGATAAAATCGGACCGTGTCAGCAGATCGGAATTCGTGAAACTCAAATAAAAGCCCCGCACCGCCGGGACAAACACAAAAACAATGATGCCGATCAGGCTGGGTAGAAGGAATAACCAGGCTATTAAGGTTTCGCCGCGAAGCCATTCTTTCAGCCATTTCGGTCGTGAACGCGCATGAACGATTTGCATAAGTTTGAATCCTTACTAAAGCGATTAACCTAAAATGCTTTTTACCACCTCGCGCAGGGTCGTAGGCAATATCGGTTTGACCAGATAGGCCACAGCACCTGCTTCCAAACCGAATTTCCGATCCTCTAGAGCACTGCAAACCAAAACGGGAACCGAATAGTCGCCTGCGATTGTCTTCAGTAATTCCCAACCATACGGTCCAGCAACTGCCGGTTCCAGAATTACCAATTGCACGCTTTCCGCAGCGAGGAGCCCCGTCACGTCTTGCGAATTTGAACAAATGAGAACGCGATGTTCCGCATGGAGTATCTCCGCATAAAGCGCTAACAGGGGAGCGTTGTCGTCAATGATGAGAATTGCGGGTGGGTGAACTCGACCTTCATTTGTTTTCATGCATTCACTATATGGGACGCGGAAAAATCTGTCTTGGACTCTCCCCTCTATTTTTTGGACAAATGACGCATATGTGGTGCGGTCGAATTTCTGGACACAACCAGAAGAGAGTATAGTAGAGGGTGTGAAAGGAAAAGACAATGAGCACGAAACGCCGACAGTACAGCGCGGAGTTCAAACCAGACACGGTGCTCGAAGGCATCCGTGGGGAAAAACCGGTGGCTGTGGTGGGTACTTAACGCATCCGGGCGTGATTTCCCCCTCAAGCAGCCCGTCGGTAGTCATGGTGCAACCCACCGAGAACTGGAACAGCAAGGACGCGTTGATCAGTCTGTGACGCTCACTCAGAATCAAGATATGATCCAGCAGTTCACGTCTGACACTGCCAATGAAGCGCTCGCATATGGCGTTAGCTTTGGGGGATTCCACGGGTGTATGGATCACATCGATGCCAGTGCCCTCAGCGACGCGTTCAAACCGGTCGCCGAACTTGCCATCGTTGTCCCGATCAAGCACCGTGATCCTTCCTCAAACGGGATGGCATTGCGCCACTACTGCGCGACCCAGGCTTGGCTTACGCGACTTGCGCTTTGACTTACGTCGCCAGTAGATATTGATTGTTTTCCTTTGCGAGGGGAGCCGACGGCTCTTTCGGCAGCATGGGGTCACACTTTAACCGAGGTTCTCTATGTTTGCACTTTTTGAGATGAGAAATTGAAACATCGCGTTTCTGGTGGTAAAAGATCGGTAGTTCACACCATCTCAACCAC
>JAFGKO010000035.1 GCA_016928525.1 Anaerolineales bacterium
CTCGGCGCAGTATGCCAGCCGCTCGCCATCAGGAGACCAGCCGTGTAAGTAGCTGGGTCCTTTTTCGGTGACCAGGGTTGGGGCGCCGCCCGCCAGCGGCAGGGTGTAGATGCGCGAGATGGCGTCTTCATAGGTAGCGTGGCTGATGGCAAGTCGGGTGTTGTCGGGCGACAAGACATGATCGTTGTTGCAATCGATGGCAAATCCAGTATCCATTTTCTTGATCTCGCCGGTCTTCAGTTCATAGGTGAACATCCGCCCCTGGCTGTTGTAGATCAAAGATTTGCCGTCCTGCTTCCAGTTGGGCGCTTCGATGACGTAGTCGAATTCTTTGAGTACGGTTCTCTCGCCCGTGAGCACATCTACGGTTTCGAGAATGCTGTAGGTATCACGCTCAGCGAGCCACTTGCGGAGGGCTTCAATATCCATGTAATCTCCTTCCTTCAACTTGTCCTTTGGTAGAGGTTATCTTCTGGCGCTCAATCGCTGCCCGCCATAGGGAATTAATCCCACCACAGGATGGGGCGCGTAGGGCTCTTCCAGATAGGCTATTTCTTCGGGGGTTAATTTTACCGCCAAAGCCTCGACCGCGCTCTCGAGATGCGAGATTTTGGTCGCCCCGATCACCGGCGCTACGACCGGCGCTTTATGCCATAGCCAGGCCAGGGAGATATGGGCGCGCGGAACGCCGTGTTTTTGGGCGACTTCGCCGCGCCGAAGCTCATGCAGCCCAGGCAAATCGGGGATACATCCAGGCCAGTATTTCCAAGTTTTACGTAATTCATTTTTCGGCTCCTTTTTAGAGTTCTGTCACTTCAGGGATGATCTCTTTGGCAAAGGTTTCGAGCGGGGTAATTTGGTAAACATCCGGCATATTGAAGATCGCATGGGTGAAGCCCATCTCAGAGAGGCGCCTGATACGACCGAGGACGCTATCCACCGTATCCTCTCCGGAAAGATGTACGGTGCTGAGGGAGGTTTTCTCGACGCTGTTGTAATTGCGCCCCAGAGTCTCACAATGTGCTTTGAGGGTGTCGAGCGCTTTTTGCATATTTTCTTCACCGACCCAATCGCCGATATTGCAGGCATCGCCATATTGCGCCACCATGCGCAAGGTCTTTTTGGGGCCAGTACCGCCAATCATGATGCGCGGGTGCGGCTTGGAGAGCGGGCGGGGATTATTGGTGATCGCCGGAGCAGAAAAATGCTGCCCCTCGAAGGAGGTCTCGTCGCTGTCCCACAGCGCCTTCGCCAGTTTTAGATTGTCCTCCAGTTGTTCAAAGCGCTCCGCCGTAGATGGGTAGGGGATGCCAAAGCCTATCGCTTCGTCTTCATACCAGGCCGCGCCAATGCCAAGATACGCCCGACCCCCAGAGAGAATATCGAGGCTGTTGACCATCTTCATCAGCACGGCGGGATGGCGATAGATCACGCCGGTGACCAGGACGCCGAGATAGGCTTTTTCGGTGAGTCCGGCAAAATAGCCCAGCGTGGTATAGGCTTCCAGCATCGGGTCCGTATAGGCTTCGCCGAACAGCCCCTTGATTTGATAGTAGTGATCCATCACCCACAGGCTGTAAAAGCCGCCTTCTTCTGCGCTGGCGACGATCTCCTTGAGTTTGGGGCGGATGGCAGCCGCGCCACCCGGATACTTGAACGAGGGAATTTGTAATCCAATGTTCATGATTGTTCTCCTTTTGACCGTTCAATCTTCCAATACGACCATGGCGTTCTCCGCTTTCAGAACAGAGCTTTCATAGTAACTGATCTTGTAATTTAACAAATCCAGCGTTTTTTGCAGTTCCTCCATCCTGGCTAAAATTTTGGCTCGTTGCTCAACCAAAATGGCCTTGCGGGCTTCCATGGTATCATCACCCTGCTGAACCAGCCTGTAATACTTGATCAACACTTCGACCGGAAGTCCAGCGGTCCGCATGCACTTGATGAACTTGACTCGCCTGATATCCAGGTCGCTGTAATCACGGATCCCGCCTTTATTTCGGTTGACCGGTGGGAGCAGGCCAATCCGTTCGTAGTAGCGCAGGGTATCCGCAGAAACCTCACACTTTTCACTGATTTCAGATATTTTCATGATGGCGCCTCCGTGGATAGTATAACACTTGGAGTTAACTCCAAGTCAAGGGGCTTTGAAAAACTCACGCCTCCTGCCTCCCGAGCTTGCTCGGGGCTTCGCATAGGACGCGGATGAACGCCGATCGGATGGATGGACGCGGATCTTTTGGGGTCCGTGTGGCTGAGCGTAGTCGAAGCCCGGAAGCGCCCTTAGACGATGCTCAGGGACACGCTCGCCGGGTCATTGAGCGTAGTCGAAATGCCCGGCGGAGGCTTCGACAGCCCCTTCGACTACGCGACACTTCCCACCCGCCCCAATATCATCGCGAGACGCGGGTGATCTTCCCGCTAGGCAGGTAAGCCAGCTCACCCATCTATCCGCCTATTATTCAAAAATATTATATATCGAGGGGTATAGCTGGTCGCCGGATGAGAAACAGATTGCCATGATCTTGGGGGTTGGGTGGGGAGATTATATTGAAAAGTATCATCTTGCGATGTTGAATATGGAGACTCTGGAGGTCAGGAACTTTTGCATCCCTTACGATTGGTGGTCTGGTACCTTGCTAGCTTGGGCGCCGAATAGCCAACAACTGATCCTCGAAGTTGGCATAGGACAAGAAACGGATTACTTTAGTGGTGTGATCCTCGTTGATACACTGGGTGGATGGGCAGCCAAAATTGCAGAGGAGATGAAACCGGTCGGTTGGATGAAGCCACCACCTTAATGGAGGAATCATCTACCGGCTAGAGAAACTTGCGCCATGAAATCCCCGTCACGCCCTCACCACCCTACCCTCCTCTCCCGCGAAAAACGGGAGAGGAGGGCGCGCTTCTTTACAGTGGGTGTACAATATCGATATGTCTACCCTCCATCCACCGCAGGAAAAATGGGATCGAGTCAGAAAGCGGGCCAAAGAACTGCGCAAGACGCCAACGCCTGCAGAGCAAATCCTGTGGCAAGCACTTCGTAACCGAAGATTATGCGGACTGAAAATCAGGAGGCAGGTTCCATTGGGTCCCTTCATCGCTGATTTCTATTGTGCTCAACATCGCCTGGTTGTGGAATTAGATGGTGGTGTGCACTGCAGACGAATAGAAGCAGATGCCCAACGTACTATGCAGTTGGAGAGGTATGGATATCAGGTGTTACGGGTGCAGAATGAAGAGGTAGAAACCGATTTGGCAGGTGTGCTTGAGAAAATATCCGTTCTCTGTGGGGCTGAGGCCCTTCTCCCGGGGTCGGGAGAAGGGAGGGCGGACGGATGTCCGCCGGGATGAGGGCGAAGTGCGCAGCGTCTCAATCACCCTGACCGACTACGGCTTCACCGGTCAACGCACCGAAGCCAGCCTGGGAGGTGCGGAAGGATTGTATGATTACAATGCCAGATTTTACGACGTTGATTACCCTGAAGGAGAAAAATGTCCTCATTGTCCATTCTGGACGCATAGAGACCGCTGGACAGGTGAGGCGATTAACTGTGTGGACGACCAGGAAAAAGCGCCCCGCAATAAGCAGCTGAAAAGGAGCCAAGATGAATAAAGCAACCAGAATAAACGTCGCCGCATTGGGAACGATCTTTGGAATCTCAGGGATGTCCCACGGCTTCTTTGAAACCCTGCAGGGGAATACGCCCACCCCCGGTTTATTCATCTTCGCGATCGGAGAAGCCCAGAAGATGTGGCCGCATGGAAATGAACCCGCTTTTACGCTCATCCCCAATTTCTTGCTGACTGGGATTGCTGCCATGATCGTCGGGCTTTCCCTGATCCTATGGTCGCTTGGTTTCGTTCACAAGAAGAACGGGCCAACGGTTTTCATCCTGCTCTTTATTTTGCTCCTCCTGGTTGGAGGAGGGGTTGCGCAGGTGCTGTTCTTCCCGTTCATCTGGCTTGTCTCAACTCGCATCCATCAGCCGCTGGCCTGGTGGCGCAAGGTTCTGCCCGCCAGAACCCAGGCGCTGCTGGCGAAAGCCTGGCCCTGGTCCCTGGTGGTTTGCGCGACGCTGCTGGCTTACGCGCTCATCCTTGCCACGACTGGATTTGTGCCCGCCGTGAGTGATCCAGAGGTCGCTTTATCCGTCATGCTCTTCTGTCTTGGCATATTCACGCTCACGCTGCCGTTGGCTTTCGTGTCTGGATTTGCCAGGGATATCCTGATGACCTCCAATCAGGGTGGGTTTGCATAAGAGGCCGCCTGCGCGTAGAACAGTGTGGAAACCACCATCCAAATTGGCGCTGCCCGCTCCCTGCCTCGCTCAGATATTCGGACTCCCGACCCTGCTCGGGGCGTAGCATAGGACGCAGTCTGATGTAGGGTGGGTTGTAACCCGCCAGATTGTATAATAATAAATGCGCCTGCAAGAACGCGTATATCGCCTGGCAATCCGCCTCACCGAGGAGAAATGATGAACCTCCTGACAAAACAAATCGAAGGACGAATTCAAAAAGACCTGGTCGAGAGCTTCATCTCCGGCAAATATCTCCAGGGGGTAGAAAACATCCGCCCAATTTTAGATTGCATGTACACAGAAATTCCAGCCAAAAAACGTATTTCACATGGTCTCTATACAACCATCAAGGTGTTCGCAGAGAAGTTGTTTGAAGAGTTGAAAAAAGCGAATTTACCGGTCGTTGAAATTGGGGCAACTATTCTGAATTCCTCGGATGATTATCGGACCATGGGCGTGGGCCTTGGTATTCTGGCATTACACGGGGTTGAAGACTATCTGTCTGTCCTCCAGTATTTCGAAAGCGCAGCGCAAGCGGATCATTGGGAGCCGCGCGAATACGCGCAGGGTTTATTTCGCAAAATCGTGAAAGCGCATCATGTCGCGCTGCAGCCCCATTTGCTGAAATATGTTCAATCGCCTGATCCGAATTTGAGGCGCTTTGTCAGCGAGACGTTACGACCCGTAGCGGAAAACAAATGGCTGTACAAGGATATCGAGTATTCGCTTCCTCTGTTAAGGCATTTGTTCAAGGAAGCGCATCCTTATCCCAGGACATCCGTGGGGAATAATTTAAGTGATATTGCGCGTCATTATCCTGAGATCATTTTCCAACTCGTGGCAGAGCTCGTTTCTATAGATGATAAGCATGCTTATTGGATCGCGACGCGGGCTTGCAGAAATTTGGTGAAAAAATATCCGATTCGAGTGATGGATTTGTTAGGTGTTGATGAGTACAAATACAAAAACCGGATCTACAAACGAGGCGCGTAGGGCGTGTTTTTCGTCCAATTTGTGGCAGGTTTTCCTTTATAATTGGCTTATGAACCCGGGCGTAAGCCCATTAAAACCCACTATAATTCCTATGGAGACCCCTTTATGAAACAACGTATTGTCTTGATCGGCGC
>JAFGKO010000036.1 GCA_016928525.1 Anaerolineales bacterium
CCTTTCAGATCTAACCCGCAGCCGTTCCGATCTGATTGTAGAGAATGCCTTGCTCCGTCAACAACTCTTCGTCCTCAATCGACAAGTGAAACGACCCCTGCTCACCCAGTATGACTGTTTCCTCCTCGTTCTGCTGCGCGTTTTTCTCATTTCTGGAAACAGGCCCTTCACATTGTTCAGCCAGACACACTCCTGCGCTGGCATCGGGTGTTGTTTCGCTTCTATTGACGATTGAAATCAAAACACAAACAAAACAAGCCCAAGATCTAACCAGAAACGGTCGATCTCATCCGCAGGATGGCAAAAGAAAATTATTTATGGGGAGCAGAGCGGATTCGGGGTGAAATGCTCAAGCTAGGGATCAGGGTGTGCAAACGAACTGTCCAAAAATACTTGCCAAAAGTAAGGGAAGCACCATCTTCGAGCCAAACATGGGCGACTTTCGTGAAGGATCATGTCGCGGACATTTGGGCTTGCGACTTTACCGTGGCCTATGATTGGCTTTTCCGACCGTGGCATATCTTTGTCATAATGGAGCTCAAAACTCGGCGGATCGTGCATTTCGCCGTTACTACATCCCCGACAGATGAATGGACCGCACAGCAGCTGCGCGAAGCAACACCCTGGGGTCAGGGTCCGAAGTACCTACTTCACGATCGCGACAGCAAATACGCTGCGCACTTTTCGGCTGTGGCCACAGGTTCTGGCATCAAAGAGCTGAGAACGCCCTATCGAGCTCCTCAAGCCAATGGTGTATGTGAAAGATTCATGGGAAGCCTACGAAGAGAATGCCTGGACCATACCCTCATGCTTCATAGTAGGCATTTGGTGCGAGTTGTCAGGGAAAATACCAATTACTTCAATCAGGAACGACCCCATCAGGGAATCGATCAACGGATCCCCAATTTCTACGATCGGCCTGTGTCAAACCCAACTGGAAATATCTCAACCAGGGCCATTCTTGGCGGCCTGCATCACAGCTATTTCCGTGTAACTGATTTACAGTTATTCGCATCGGCATCAGATAATTAATTGTAATCCGCTGCCAGACGAGAATGACAGCCAATTAAACTCGTCTGGTGACTATCTGGGATGCCAAATATCGTTCGCTATCAGTTCCCTTTGACAAAATGAATCATTAATTGGCATTACTGAGGCCAGAATATACCCAAACCATGGTGGAATCTACTACAGTCACGCAATAATGACCTGCGGATAGAAAAAGTAGCCAGTACAGCTTCTGGATCGCCTATCCAGAGGCAGATGAGGATGATTGTGACATAAGGGAAGATTTGGGACAAGAAGGGACGGATGTCAAAATCGCCTTCCCGGTGTCCCACAATCTGAAAACCGGACATAACTCAAGGCCGTCGCTCATAGCCATAAGCCGTCAGCAGACGCTAGATAAAGGGCGGTAAATCGCCATGCTCTTCGATGTGTTTACGCAAAATCGCCTCGGTTGTGGCTTGATCGATCAAACGTCGTAGCCCACGGGTCAGCACTTGTTTGCCGGGTGGGCGATTTTTGCGCTCTTCCCAGCCGCCTAGATAGGCGAGCAGGCGCACTTCCGGCTGTTCTAGCGTCAGACCTAAATGGAAGAGAAAACCAGCAGCAACCCATCCGTAGGCCACCAGGCGCCGGATCGCTTCGAAACTGAGCATTTGGACTTCTTCAATGCCGAAGGAGGTTTTGATGAATTTGAAGGTATCTTCCACCGCCCAGCGGCGGCGATAAAAGCGGAAGATGCGTACGGCGCTCTCGGCATCGGTCACGGCCCAATCGGTCAGCAAGTACCAGGGCTTGCCCAGCGCCCCAACCACCTTCGCTCGCACTAACCAGACCGGTTGGGTGCGGTCCTTCTCTTCGGGATGGTAAACTCGGATAGGAACGGCCGACAATTCCACGCTCACTTTTTGGCGTTTGGTGTACTTCTGTCCTTGCAGGCGGACTTCCAGTTCCGTTTCGATGGTCGCCAGGTGTTTCATGTACTGGAAGGTGGCATCCAGGTAGCGTTCTTCCCACTTGCCGCCAGCCGTTTGCCACTCCACAATGCGTTCCAGGTGGTACACCCGGTTGACCAGGTGGCTGCCGGGATGCTTCCAGATCTCCCACCAAACGTCATCATTATCAAAGCCCATGTCAATCGCCCAGGTCTTGGCGCCTTCAAAGTCGATCAGCGCCTGTTCAGTCTGGTTGATCGCCGCTTTGATTTCTTCGTTCTCGCTGTTGAAATCGGGTAAGTTGCTGCTAAAGAGCTTGTGATACAAAAGCCCCCGCGCTACTTGGCCCATTCCTAGCACATTGAAGCTGCGGTAGCCGTTGACCAGGCTGCCATTCAAAGCTTTGACGGACATCAGGTATTCTTGCTCATGCGCTCCCGGTCGCCTGAGTTCCATCCCATCCAGAACCAGTTCCAACTCAGGCTCAGCTCGCAAGTTCGCCACCCCCTGCTCTCTCAAAATACTCGTCACCTGATCGGCGTCCAGTCGGCTACGCTTGGTGCTGTCTCCTTCAGCCATGCGTCTTACTCTACGCTCCCCATTGGATATGGCAGCCATTTCGGGGGGAAAAACGCGCAATCACGGCTGCGCGCAAGCTTTCTCCCGAAATGATGCCATGGATGACGCCTTGAAACGTGCGCCGGGTGCGTTCATCGCCGATCAAACTGTCAAACGCACTCAAAAAGGTCTCGCTTGTGTCCCATTCGCGTTGTTCTAATTCCATTTCGCAACTATACCGGTAAATCACGGCCCTTTCTCGATTTTTTGGGAGGATATTGGTCGGATTGTATCGCATGTCAAGCATTTATGTCCGGATCTCAGACACAAACTCTTGACCATTGTTGAAGGAGGCGTTAGAATGCAAATCAGCGTATTTAAAGAGCGAAATCGCCCAGCTGTCACTGAGCGACTTCAGGCGTGTTTGTCACACGCAACGTAAATCCGTTTTGCACATTATCAGTCTCACAGATCAAGAGCCAGTATGGCTATGAACTGGAAGGGGGATTTACGCTCAGCGGTCCCGACGGGATTTGAACCCGCGCTCTCGGCCTTGACAGGGCCGCATGTTTGGCCGCTACACCACGGGACCAAGCGGCATACAGTTTACTATACAACCCCA
>JAFGKO010000037.1 GCA_016928525.1 Anaerolineales bacterium
AGCGCAATCACGAATAAGCCTTTGTAACGATGATGGGTCATAAACACTTCCTGACTTGTGCGGAGAATCACAATTAAAACGATTATAATTTGGTAATAACAAAATATTATTTTCAATTTTGATAGCTTAGTTGCTGTTTCGTATAAATCCGCCCTGTTGCACCTTGTTTACGTACATCCCGGCTTCGTTTGCCAGAATATTTATGCGAGACCACTTTCGAAAACCCAATCTCGACCATTGGGATTTTGATAGTCACCCTCTTTGGAGTAGTTCTTTTTTGAACCGCAAAGGGCGCGAAGCTCGCAAAGATTTAATGGCCTTTCTTCGCGTTCTTTGCGTACTTTGCGGTAAGTTTCATCTGTCGACCATTCAACCAGACTGGAAGGGGAGACTTTCTTTCATGTCGTGTTTTCCTATTTCAACCTCCCAGCCACCTGGCCCACCATTTTCCCTTTTTGGACGGTGGTCTTACCTTGTCGATTGCTTGCTGGACTTCCTCGCAAAATTTCTGCGCAGCTGATTCTGACCCCATCCCAATATAGCCTCGAACTCGGCCTTTGGAACCTTCGACATATCCGTAGATTTCCAGGCCGGTATCTTTGGAGAACAGGGGTGCATATGCTCTGACTTGAATTTCTTTGAGATCCGCTGCGTTCAACCGAGTACCAGATCGATCCCCACTTCGAACCCAGATAAGTCGCTCAGAGGTAAGTAGCATCCCCATATGGATCGTCGTATCCGACTCTCCTTGCAACAAGGAGAGCATCTTATTGTCGCTTTTTTTCTTCGATAAGGTTTCACAACACATCAGGACTTCGGCATCTAAACTACCCAACCTTTGCTCCTGGAAATAATCCTGGACAGCTTGGAACAATTCAGGGCGCAATTGCCTCACAGAGCATTCTCGCGTAGTGTGCTGATAATCACTCATGTTTTACTCTTTTATTCATATTTACATTATCTCGCAGAGAACATGCGGGACTATCCTTTGACATAGGATAACTTTTCATGGATAAAACCGTCTCTGAGCTGGAATATGTCGACCCCACGGACATGTCCCTTTTTTCCTGTCGCATCTACCCAGTCGTATCGCCAGCGCATCACGCAGCGCATACCCAAGCCAAAAATCTCCTCGATTTCGATGTGGGCCTGGGGCGACTCGCGGAAAAAATCCTGCCAGAACCGGGTGACGGCTTCTTTCCCCGAATAGACAGCGCCGTCTGGGGGCGGATTCGTGTTTTCGAAGACACAATCCTCACTCATCAGCTTCATCATCCCCTCGACATCATGGCGGTTGAAGGCTTCATTGAACTCCAGGACAATGCGGACCGCCGATTCTAAGCGTGACAAACGGGTTGGACTCATATCGATAACAACTCCTTCTGCAAAAAGCCGGTTGGCAGACTGACGATTTATGCACCTACAAATGGTTTAGACGTTTTCCACATGCTGAAGCATTCAGTGGATAGCCAATATGCACAGTTTACTCCAAATTTCTCCCTCGCTACCTATTCGTATTGCTCAATATCTTCCGTCGCAAGTGCATTCTTCCAGCGACAGTTCAAGCCTGTATGCATGGATGTTCCTGCCCCACCTTCCCAGAGACTTCCCCGGAACGAATTGCTCTTTTTCAAGCCCACCCCGCATAGTATTTCTGCCGCAAAATTTACGATCCTCAGTTCCTACTCTTTCCAGACTACTTCCAGTTCTCTACCTGTATCCCAATATTTCCCTTTTTTGCCGATTAATCGAATCTGTGTATACATATAGAAATCATGAATCATATCCAACAAACTTGCCACAAGCACTGATAAAAGTAAGGGCAACCACCAGCCAGGTAATATGAAGCTTCCCAGCCACCCAACTGCCAACAGGCTGATACTCAATAGTAACGGAGCCAAGAGGGCACGTTTCATAAGATGATAGTTGATGGCACCCCTTACTCGGTAATGCCCGCTCAAGGCCAGGATGAACTTACGCTCATAGGTAATATGTGTCCGCTTTTCATGGACGGTACCTACAAAGGCAAGACAATGAAGTTGCTCGTGAAGCCAAACGCCGACGTTCAAGTATAGGATCCCAGCAACCAAATACACGACCAGGAAATTTACCAAATGCCATTCTGTATTGGGTATTTCCCTGTAGACCCATATTGCAAGAATAACCAAGACAGACAAAGAAACAAATTTCATTACATTGGAAAATCCAGCAGTGGCGTATCCAATGCGCATCCATTTGTACCCACATTTTTGTTTTTGCAGTGTTCCTTGCATGTGTTTTCCTTATCAACAGAATCCCAACTCTGATATTACAAACTCATCGTTGAATTTTCATGTTTCTCATTGATCGGCAATGCCTGACGCCCAATATCGCCACCGCAACGGACAGGACGAACCCAAAAAGATTCCAGGAAGGCAAAAACTGGCGGAGCAGAAAATTCCATAAGGAACCATATTAGTAATAAGCGCTGGCTTTGATAAACGCGTGATAGACGAGCCAAATAGGCATAAGAAAGAATGTAAACTGCGCAAGATAAAGCAGATAGCCTCTGCGCGACAAAAGAAAAGCGAATACGGACAGGAACCAGGCACCAGAGCACAAACAGAAGAGCAGATAGCGTTCCACGCCTGCGCTGGGTGGGCCCTCTGTAAATATTGCGCCTTCCAGCAGAGACTTATGGATTTCCTCAAGAACCTGGACAGATATCCATACTTCACGAAAAAGATATATCGCCAGACCGATCAACAGGATTGACAACAGATATTCGGTGCTTTTATCTAATGTGGATACTTTCATCTCAGATATAAACGAATCAAGCTACGGGTTTGTGACGGACTCGGCGTGTTTGACAGAGTGACCCAATTGGCGGGGTCAGGCTATTTCGTCCACGCGGAGCATCCTGTAGGGGCGGATGAAGTGGGAACGGCTGTGCTGGGCTGCACATTTATGGTTCAATATGCGAGTACTGCACTTGAATAATGTTGTTTACCATTCCAATTTCCACCAGTACAGTTTGTCCAATTCTAAAATTGCCTAAAGGATCTTCTTGGGAACCACCACCCCGCATTACGATCTGAAAATATCGCCCGTAACCCGCCTCAGATGAATATATAGCGCCTCGGACCGAACCGTAAGGAGAAGTAATTAGCACATTATCACTCTCGAAGCCTAATGCCTCTAATTGGTCATAGAATGCTCTGGGAATGGTTACAGGATGGTGATTGTAATTTACAAAGGATTTGTTGATTTTGAAGGAAAACTGAAGTGATTCGGAATAAGCAGTTGCCTTCGTTGCTTGGATTGCACTTTCCTGTATTTCTGTTTGCCGTACTTCTTCAACAACTTGTTCGCTAGCTCCATATAAATCTAAAAATTTAGAAAAAGAAACAATGTGAAACGAGAACCCATTCGATATTCTTCTAAATTCATCAAAAAGTTCAAATCTTGGATACAATGGTTGCCCTTCACTTTTATGCCACCAATCAGGTTTTTCTTCACCTGAAACCAAAATAGCATTCTTTTTCTGAGTTTTTCCCAACTCTAAAATCGTTTTCCAAATAATTAAATCACCAATCCCTCCATCATCTTTGCTTGCATCTTTGTACCCTGGCGGAATTTGATGCAAGTAACGAATTTCCAATTCTTCTTTGAGTTTTTCTTTATCGAATTGTGGATCAAAAACTGTATCTTTGCTAAATAAGTCACGGTACAGCAAACTTACGGGATCATTCCATGTCCATGCCTGAATATGTTCAATGACTCGTGCTATGGCCTTTCTATAAGCATCAAGCAGTTTATCAAGCTCGTCCTCCAAGCGAACAGACTCTTGATAATCAGGGAGAGATTCAAGAAGAGGATACTTCCCTTTGCGAAAAGGTGCGACATTTTTCTTTCGGTTAAGTTGTTGAAATAGTTCCGCCAATTTTGTGGCACGATTCTTGGCAAATTCTCTGGCAACTTGGCCTGGGATGACCAATCTTTTGTTGGCTACAAGTGCTTGGTAGGTCTTCTCTATTTGCTCAAGACTTTCCTTGCCAATCGAATAAAGGACAAGCAGCGAGTTTGTATCGAGAACAACTATGCAATCGTCCTTTATCTCTAGCAGAGTCTTTGGCTTTGCTGTGAACACTGCGTCTGCTTCTGGATATACAGCGTTTGATATAAGAAAATTATTATTGTCGTACTTCTTATCCTCGTCAGACATATAAGCGACTCCTGTTAACCAATCTCCCGAAGATTACCGCTTTGGCGGCGAGAATCAGCCGCCCAGTGCAACCACGCATGATAGCAGGCCCTAGGGTTGAGCTTATCGAAACCATCATTTTTCAGCAGAAGAACGTAAAGCAGTTCTTAGAACGTTTTGTTAGACACATCTAATTGCTAGACCCAAGCGTCATGCTCTTGACACCAGTCGTATAGAAAAACAACTTGCTCCAGTTCATAGATTCCTTTTTGAAGTTCTCTAAACTCTTTGCGGCCACTGTAGTTACTCGCAAGCCCTTGCATAATTGCTTGATTTGCCAACAACTCATGTGCAATGTAATTTCTGTAATCGATAACACTTTGTAAAAGCACAATGAAATCTGCTCTAAGACCACACTTTTTTAGCTCTTCTTTAGTGCGACCAAGAGTCCATTTCTCTGTTTTCTCATAATCGTATCCAAATTTACTTGAAAGCAGGTTCTTTAGCCCAATTTCAAGGATTTGAGAAACTCCCATGAACATCGCAAATTGCTCAAAGAAATTTTGATTTTCGTATTTCTCAAGTCTTTTGAAAACTTGATCTTGGATTTCCTCCCCCGTGAGACTCGGACCTTTTGTTTCATCAGTCATCTGAAAAATCCATTTTTATTTATACACAGCAAGTGCACCTAGATAAAGATTCGATGGATGGCATCCATTTAACAAATTATCGGCGGTAGCAGATCGAATTTTTCTCATAAACCACCCCCATTATATAGCATTCACAACCCTATTTCATCACCCGGTAGACCACAAACCTGCGGTTTTGGAAGACCATATCCAATGCCAGGTGGCACTCGTCGATGCGCTCCGGGGGGATCTGCAAGTTCTCGCCCACTTTTTTGCTCAAGGCCAGGTAATCGCCTTCCAGTATCCGCTCGCATTCGGTCAGCGCCAGCGAGGCGCGCTCGGTCATCAGACGCATGGCGCGCGGCTTGAAGAACACGATGACGCTATCGGGCGGGGTGTTATTCTTGATGAAATCGTAGGTTTCGAGGCTGTATGGATCGAAAGGCCCGTTGATTTCCCGGCCAGCGCGCAGGTTGGCGTATGCATTCGAGCCCGAATTGTAAGCAAAAAGTACCACGATCAATAGCAGGTAGGCATACGCCCCTTTCTGCAGGATGGCTTTTTGGTTTTCGCCCGCTTTTTCGAGCGTCACTCGCATGCCCTGCACGGCAAAATAGATGAAGAACGGCAGCATGGGAAACAAAAAGCGGTAGCCTTGCCATTCCGGCCAGGTCCACAGCACGATGAGATACAGGGCAGCGTAGAGCACGAACAGCAGGTCCGCTTTGAAGCGGGCTGCCAGCCCGATGAAGAACAGCACCACGAACATGCCGAAGAACAGCGCCTGCCCCGGCAGGGTGGCAAAGAACTCCCCGAACACCTGTGAATAAGCGACGACATTACCCGTCAGTGTGTCCGGGCTGAAACCGGCGTACAGCGCCAGGTAGGAGCTCTGTCCGCCGGGGAAGACCAGCGCCGAAATGCCCCACAGCACCCCAAAGGCTGCCAGGATAATGAGCGAATCTGTCACGAGCTGGCGGCGTTGCGCGCGTTGCCCCAAAAAACGGATGCCCTGGAAGAGCAGCACGCTCCCCAGCAGGACCAGTCCCTGCGTGCGTACGAAGGTGGCCACGAAAATGGCGACACCAGTCAGGGCTGCCAGCCACAGCCTGCGCTTGGCCCGAGTCTCGTGGGTGTACAGGTCCGCCAGCAGGAGGGCCAGGGTGGAAAATAACAGGAAGGGTATATCAGAGGCGATGTTATCGAGGAAGCGCAAAAGCTCGGGGTTGAACGCGAACAGGGAAACGGCTATTACCCTTTCGGGCACAGGCAGGCTCTCGGTCAGGGTGAAGCGGCGTTTGGTCAGGAAGAAGAAAACCAGCAAGAAGCCCAGATACGCCAACAAACCGGGCAATTTCAGCGCCAGCGGGCTGAGTCCGATCAGCGCATAGACCGGGGCCAGCATGAGCGGGAAACCCCAGGGGTAAGCCGCCGGTCCGATCTGGTGGGAGGATTGCGTCACGGTGAAAGTGTTGGCCGCAACAAACTCGTCCATATTCCTGGCCAGGATGCTTTTGGCCTGCATGATGTAGGCCGCAAAATCGTCGCCCCACCAGTGCCCGCGCGTGAGCACGGACGAACCGAGCAGGGCGCTGGTCAGGAGCATGAGCGCGAGGAGGATGGCGGCCATTTTGGACATGACCGGATTGTACACCGAAACGAGAATGGGAAAATAGAAAATTTGTTCTAATTGCAAGGGGCAAAAATGAGAGCCTATCGCTCCCTTAATATGGACAAGCAAGAAACAATAATTTTCCTCGCTGAGCGGAGGGTCGAATGCTAATGAGCCTCGTAGTCGAAGCGCAAATTTGTTTGCCCCCTTCGACTACGCTATCGCTCCGCTCAGGACAGAAGTATCTTTATCAATTGATGGTATTTCAGTCCTCAGCTACCCCCGCTTCTTCCTGCGCCCATACCGGCAACCGTTTCGTCAATACCAGCCAGCCGACGAAGAGTCCCATTACCAGAAAGCCGGGGAGGCTGGTCAACGTGCCGCCCAGGGCGGTGTCGAAGCCGGGCTTCAGAAACAGATATGGCAAACCTGCCCAGGCGTTGATCGACCCGTGCGCCAGCGCCGCCACCCAGGGGCTGCGCGTGTTCAGGTACATCCAGCCGATGATGATGCCCAACAGCACGCAGAAGACGATCATCAACAGGATGCCGAGCACGGGATGGTCCGGGTAGTTATGTCCCTGCGCGATGACCGGTGCATGCCAGATACCCCAGATGAGGCCGCTGATGAGCAGGGCTTTCCACTGGCCGAGCGGCAGCAGGCGGGGCAACAGGAAGCCGCGCCAGCCAAGTTCCTCGCCCATGGCGAAGATGATGTTGATCAGCGGGCCAAGCAACAATGCCTGCGCAACCTGGATCAGCACCAGCACGCCGGTGGAGACCGGCAGTTGTGTGCCGGCCTGCTCCATTTGTTGTTGCATAAAGGTGAACTCTGTGTCCGGTTGGCCGGTGCGGATGAGAACCGTCAGCAGGCCACTCAAGATGACCAGGACCGGCGGCAACAGCCAGGCCCACAGGTAGTAGCGTTTGGGGCCGAGCGTGTTCAGGCGCAGGGATTTGAACGGCTGTTTTTCGATGGCGAGCGTGGCAACCAGCGCAGCGATGCCCGGCCCCCACATACCCAGCGCCCACAGGCCTTGAATAGCTATTTGGCGGGTGGCAGGCTCCAGGTCCGTGAAGAGCAG
The DNA here is from genome assembly GCA_016928525.1 of Anaerolineales bacterium. The sequence continues at coordinate 7,509 of JAFGKO010000037.1, forward strand.
CGGGGATATAAATAACGGCCAGGAAATGGCGAAGGCAAGGATGATGAACCAGGCCAGGGGTTTGCGTTCGAGCATGAGATTCTCTCCTAGAAAGTGGGCCTTGAGCGCTCACGGCGGGCCCGATCGGTCAGCGGGCGCTTGGCGATGACGTTGATCTTGTTCGCGTTTTCGATGATGTGGGTGGAAACGACTTCCCAGCCGTCTTCGCCCCATTCGTTGAGCAATTCTTCCAGTTCATCAGCCTTCACACCGGAAAAGAATCCGCCCACAGTTTGCACGCGATATTCCCATTGTTGGATGTCTTCGTACATTTTAAAAACCTCTTTTGTTTCTCGGACAAACGGCACTTATTTTTAACAGCGGCGAATACAGAGGCTGTTTTTTGTTTCACATGAAACATATTCTAATGTCAATTATTAAGATATTTCCGCCCTGAGCAGAGGGTCGAGTAGGCGGTGCTGTTCCGCCGTATCGAGACCCGCAATCGAAGGGGCGTTTTCATGAAAATTTGCGCTTCGACTACGGGCTTCATTTGAATTCGGCCCTCCGCTCGGCGAGGAAAATTTCTGTCTTTACTTATCGTTATCCCATTACTCTAGCTCTTTGTCTCGCGTTGGTACAGCACATACGAGTAAACGAGCAGAAATAGCGTTGAAGCCAACACAGGGATCAAGATGAACCAAACAGCATAATCTGCGAAGAACACTCCCAGCAGGGCCAGGATTCCGGAAATAATGAACAGGGTCGCCCCGATGCGGTGCGTCTCGTCCCAGACCCGGTCGCTGCTCAGGGTCCAAGGGGTGCGGATGCCGATAAAGAAGTTGCGTTTTGCCTTGCGCATCATCACCCCAGCAAAGACGAACAGCAATCCCATCGCAGGCAACATAGCCACGCCCATGTTGAACTGGTCATAGCCCAGGTTCCAGAGCATGGTCAGGACATGCATATAGACCATAAACACAACAATGAGCGTGATGAACGCATTGAAGTATTCCCGGAATTGTGCAATGTTGGCCTTGAGCGGATCGATCTGCGGGATGACCAGGAACATCAGCAACATTCCCGCCGAAACAACTGGCATGAGGAAGGCGCCCCAGAAGCGAGTCATATAGCCGTCCACCTGGTTGGCTGTGTTCCAGTGGGAAGCCATTTGATCCGGTAATCTGTCGTAGACAGACAGGCTAAAGGCAACGGCGAATGCGATCAAAAAGATGGTGGCGAAGATGGTGATACGGGTGGACATTATAAGCTCCTAAGTTTGTGTAAAGTGTTTCACGTGAAACGTAGACTATCTGTCATTGCGAGAAGGGCGTTCTCCCCGACGAAGCAATCTCATGGCAGTTTTGAGCAACAAACTGGCATGAAAACAGGAGATTGCTTCGCCATTCTTCGACTTCGCTACGCTCCGCTCAGAACGGCTCGCAATGACAGATGTACAACTATTCCTTCGGCAAGTTCTGCTGCGCCATCGAGACGATGCCACTCAAACCGCCGAGGTTCATCGTATCGACAGCGCTGCTCGGCACGATGACCAGGGCGCCTTTCTCTTTCAAGCCTTCGAAAAGCATGTTCATGGCGCGCAGGTGCAAGGCAGTGGGGTTGTCAGCGTAGGCCAGCGAGGCTTCGGCAAAAGAGGCTGCGATCTGCTTCTCGGATTCGCCCAGGATGACGCGCGCCTGGCGTTCGCGCTCGGCCTGCGCCTGGCGGGACATGGTGTCCTCCAGGTCCTGTGGGATGACCACATCACGGATCTCTACCGACTGCACAGTCACACCCCAGGGGGTGGTGCGCTCGTCGATGATCTTTTGCAAATCGTCGTCCATCTTGGCGCGGCCGATCAGGATGTTGGCCAGGTCCATCTGGCCGAGGACTTCGCGCAGCGCAGTCTGGGCAGCCCAGGCGATGGCAACCTTATAGTCTTCCACTTCCAGGGCGGCTTTTTCGGCATCCCAGACAACCCAGAAGAGCACCGCATCCACGTCCACGGGAACGGTGTCCTTGGTCAATGTTTTCTCGGCAGAGAACGGCGTGACCATGACACGGTGGTCGATCCAGATAGGGGTCGTATCAATGATCGGGATGATCCAAAAGGGACCCGGGCCGGCCAACATGTGAAATTTACCCAGGCGCAGGACAACGGCTTTTTGCCATTGTGAAGCCACTTTCAGGGCGAACAGGATGTAGATCCCGATGAGCATCGTGACAGTTACATATCCGCCGATGATGGCATCGCCGACGCCATTTTCCGACATGATGATCGCGCCCAGCACGCTGGCGACCAGAAAGACGGCAAATAGCGTACCGGCGATACCGGAGATATGTTCGTCTTTCTTGGCCATCATGGATTGAAGAGTTTTATCCTTGCTGTATTTGGTAGACATGGTAACCTCGTTAGCTTTCAGTTTTTTCGTTTTCGAGATGTTCTTTCAGCGTTTGTCTGATTTCATCCGGACCGCATCCCAGGCGAAGCGCTTCATTCAGATAATCACGGGTCAGGGCTTCCAGCGCTTGCTGTCTCAACTTGTCTGTGCGCTCCGGCGGTGGGACTTCCAGGATGTAGGTGCCGCGTCCCTGCTGGGTGGAGATGATGCCGGCTTCGTCCAGCAGACGGTAAGCGCGCGCCACAGTGTTGAAGTTGACCCGCAGCGCCAGCGCCAGCGCCCGCACAGTGGGAAGCTGGTCGCCGGGCTTGAGTTCTCCGCTGAGCACCTGTTGCTGGACCTGTTCCACGATCTGCATATAGATCGGGGTGCCAGAGCGGAAGTCGAGGTGGATATTATCGATCAGGTTTTTCACGTCAAAATTGTATTATTGTATAATTGAATTAATTGTATCATTGTACTAATTGTATACAGAATTTGGTTTTTGTCAAGCCCCGACCGTACTGTTTGCTGTACAAATTTCCCCACTCAGGAAGTCTCTTTCAATTCTTCCTTATCCGGTTTGCATACTTCCAACTAAATTTTTGATCGCGCTCCCCAGCCGTTTGATCCCCTCTTCGATTTCATCCGGTGCCTGGACGACAAAATTGAGCCGCATCCAATCTTTGCCCTGGACGCCATCCTGGAAAAACCGGCTGCCAGGTACGAAATCAACTCCCTCTTTGCAGGCCAAGGGGAGTAAGTCATCTGCCGATACATTACCTGGGAGTCGTACCCACAGAAATAACCCACCCTGTGGTACATCAAAACGCACCTCGGCTGGCAGGTAGCGTTTGATGGCTGCGACCATCGCATCCCTGCGTTTGCGGAATATCTGGCAGGACCGACGCAGATGTGCTTGATAGCGTCCAACAGTGACATAGGCCTCCAGCGCCCGCTGGATCAGGGTCGATGTTGCCAGGTCATTAACCCGTTTGAAATTGACCAGGCTTTCATAGATCGGTCCTTCAATCAGTAGAAAACCAACGCGCAGTCCGGGCATCAGCATTTTGGAAAAAGTGCTGGCGTAAATGACCCGCCCACCTGGGTCCAGTGCCTTGAGGGAAGGCTGCGTGCGCCCATCATAGCGAAGATCTCCCACGAAATCGTCCTCCAAAATTGGGACGTTATAGCGGTCGGCAAGGACAATCAGTTCACGGCGACGGGAACTGCTCAAGCAGGTGCCGGTCGGGTTATGGAAATTGGGAATCGTATAAATGAGCTTCGGGTGATGCTGCTGGAGCAGCCTTTCCAGGTTCTCAACTTGCATACCTTGCTTGTCCACTGGGATCCCGACAACCGTAAAATTAAGAGCCCGAAATAATTCCAGGGCTCCGCCATAGGTGGGATTTTCTACCAAAATGGTGTCACCTGGCTTGAGCAGAAGCTGGGACACCAGTGAAATCGCCTGTTGTGAACCGGCAGTGATCAGGATATCTTCAGGGCGAGCCTGTAAGCCCTGGCTGGCCAATACATGCGCAATGGTAGAGCGCAGAGGAGCGTATCCATTGCTTTCACCATATTCCAAGGCGGTAATACCATCGCGGCGCATTATCGTCTGGAGAACCTTTCGAAAATCATCGGCCGGGAACATGTGGGATGCGCTGGTTCCCCCGGCAAAGCGGATCGGGTGAGGATGTCGGTTGATTTTGAGCAATTCATCCTTCTCAACATTTCTGGATATTATCTCCCCTGTTCGCACACTCTCTTGCCAGAGCGGCCAGGTAGCGTCGAGAGTGTCTATCGGTTGGAGGGGAAGGGGTATGGAAGACAAGACATAGGTACCGCTTCCAACACGGGAAAAGATCAGGCCATCCGCCTCCAGTTCCGAATACGCTGTTTCCACGGTGATTCGGTTTACACCCAGATCGCGGGCTAACTGGCGGCTGGCAGGCAGGCGTGTGTCAGGGGCTAAACTTCCTGAAAGGATCCCTTGCTGCAAATGGGTTTTTATTTGTTTATACAGTGGAATATGGCTTTGACGGTCGAGAGGAATGCGCATCTTTCTTCTCCTGAAGTTGTTACATCATTGGTATGATGAATATATCACTTTATTATCCCGCTAAATAGAGCCAATTATGAGATATTTCATCTATTCCAATAAATTGGACTTATTTATATTGCCTGAAATTGGCTCTTAACATTATGCCAATTCTCTCTAAAATTGGACTGTGTTAACTTCATCCTCCAACTCATCCAACCTCACCCGCGGCTACTCGATCGCTGTGATCAGCGCAGTGATCCTGTCGACGACGGCCATCTTCATCCGTTATCTGACACAGACTTACCAACTTCCGGCCTTAATATTGGCCTTCTGGCGCGACCTTTTTGTGGCGCTCACTTTACTGCCTGTTTTGGCCTTGATTCGCCCTGCTCTTTTGAGAGTCAAACGCTCAGATTTGCGTTATCTGATCCTCTACGGTCTGGTACTCGCCATTTTCAATTCTCTGTGGACACTTTCCGTAGCGCTGAACGGCGCTGCCATCTCGACTGTCCTAGCATATTGTTCGGCTGGATTCACAGCTTTGTTGGGGTGGTGGTTTCTCAAAGAACGCCTGGACTGGGCCAAGATTGTTGCAGTAATTCTCAGCCTGAGCGGATGTATCCTCGTTTCCGATGCCTTGAATCTGGCAGCCTGGACTGCCAACTTCGTCGGCATCCTAACCGGGATACTTTCCGGACTGCTCTACGCGATTTACAGCCTGATGGGACGCTCCGCTTCGCAACGTGAGCTAAATCCCTGGACGACTTTACTGTACACGTTCGGGTTTGCTGCGGCATTCTTGTTATCCTTCAATTTGCTACCGGGAGGCTTTGTGCCAGGAAAGGCAATTCACGCGGTCGATTTGCTCTGGCTGGGAGATTCCCTGGCTGGCTGGGGCATCCTGTTCCTGCTAGCTGCCGGTCCTACCCTGGCGGGATTCGGTACCTATAACGTCAGCCTGAGTTATCTACCTTCCAGCGTCGCCAACCTGATCGTTTCCCTGGAACCGGCTATTACGGCTGCCATGGCATATCTTTTTTTCGGCGAACTCTTGACCGGAATCCAGATCCTCGGCGGCCTGATGATCCTGACCGGAGTGGTATTTTTGAGAATTTATGAAGACAAGCTGCTACGCCCGTCGCGCAGCGAAGAGGCATTAGCACTTGCTGAGTCATAGATCGTGACAATTTAATGGCTGGATTTGATGCAACCTGACGAAACCAGCGTGGTAGAATCCAGCCGCAAGTTTTACTTATAAGGAGATCCAAATGGAACAACAGACTGGTACTTTTGCAGTAAAAAAAGGACTGGCCCAAATGCTTAAAGGCGGCGTCATCATGGATGTCGTTACTCCTGAACATGCCAAGATCGCGGAAGACGCGGGCGCTTGCGCCGTGATGGCGCTCGAACGCGTCCCTGCGGACATTCGCGTTCAAGGCGGCGTTGCGCGCATGTCGGACCCGGGGCTGATCGAAAAAATCATGGCATCAGTTTCCATCCCGGTGATGGCCAAATGCCGTATCGGGCATTTCGTCGAAGCGCAGATCCTGGAAGCGATTGGCGTGGACTATATCGATGAGTCCGAGGTGTTGACGCCCGCTGACGAGGCGCATCACATCAACAAGCACAACTTTAAAGTCCCGTTCGTGTGCGGCTGCCGCAACCTGGGCGAGGCCCTGCGCCG
>JAFGKO010000038.1 GCA_016928525.1 Anaerolineales bacterium
ACTGGAAAACGTCGATACGCGCATTCACAGCCCGGAACAATTGGAACGCCTGACCAATCTACCGGTCCTGGGCGTTGTGCCAAGAGGAAAGCTCCCGAGCGGTAGCTTTGAGCGCATCGATGACTTAGTTCACAACCATGCCATCAAGGAGGCCTATCGCCTGCTCAGCATCAACCTGATGTCCCTCACCAAGAGAACATCAACACACTCACTCCTGATCACCAGCGCCAACCTCAAAGAAAGTGTCACCATGGTATCCGTAAACCTGGCGCAAGCAATTGCCGAGCAGGGTCAGATTGTCCTGTTAATGGATTGCGATTTGAGACATCCGGACATTGGCAATGAGTTTGACATTGGGAACGGCCTTGGGCTAAGTGTATTGCTCAAACAATCTAGCTCTAGGTTCAAAGAAGTTTTTGACGAAGTAGCCCATCCAACGGCGCAATCTAATCTCTTCGTGGTAGGCAGCGGCCCGGAGTCAACCAGCCCCACAACGCTGCTCGCTTCGTTGTCAATGGACAGGCTGATGGAGTATCTCGATGCCAAGGGCCAGATGACTCTACTAGGTGCACCGCCAGTTTTGGGAACGGCGGATGTTTCCGTCCTGGCCCCCAAGGTGAATGGCGTCATCTTCGTCGTGACACAAGATCTTTCCAGTAGAGAAACGATGTATGAAGCCCTAAAGCAATTAAACGCCACGCGTGCTCGGGTTATTGGGTTGGTCTTTGTGGAACGAAATGGCAAAAGCTTGACTTACCGTGGATAGAAGATTATTGCATTCGGGCGATAGAGAGTTTTTGATCCAACGTGGTTTAGAGTAATCTTTATTTCGAATGCGCCCGCGTTTCACCAATAATTGCACAGCCATGAAAGAACTGTCAACAAGCTCAGTGAGCTTTGATCGAGTTAGTAGAATGCGAAGCCTCATCCCACTTGCGTTAGCCCTTACAAGTGGGATTGGGCTGGGTATTCTAGGAATCTATGCAAATAGCGTCGATCCAAAATGGACTATTGTAATTATTCTCGCGGCACTTGCACCATCAGTTGCGCTCCTCATCAAGGATGTCCGTAAACTCGTCTTGTTGCTCTTCATCCTGGACATCCCCCTAGGGTTGGATATTTCTATTCCAGATTGGGAATGGCATCAGGGCGGTGCTACTGGATTTATCGTGTCTTTGATGACTATCGGCCTGATGATCGGGTATGCTTTTTGGATTTTGGACAAGAAACCTCCTCTTCGCTTCTCAGGAGCGATCACCGTTCCAGCACTACTCTATCTATCAATGTCAGCTCTTTCCATATATCAATCCAGGAATCTTTCATTGAGCTTGTTTGGTTTATTCTTAGACCTTCAACTTATCCTAATGTATTTTTACATCTTCAACCACATCAGAACCTGGGATGATATGCGTTTGGTCATTGGTGTTATGGCTATTTTCTTATTAGCAGAATCGGTTGTGATGATTTTGCAATACTTTCTTGGGTTATCATTCCAGGTTGGAGCAATTACTACCGGAGGTTATGGCGATTCCACCAGCGCAGGTGTTATGGGCCCACGCGTCGGCGGCACGATTGGTGCTCCTAACTCGGCAGCCACGTACCTGGCCTCAATGCTTATCATCACCTTCAGCACATATCTGACAAATAAGCTGGTAAATAGAAAACTGGCTCTCCTGGCTTTTATCCTTGGTATAGTTGCCCTGATTGCCACTTTTTCGCGCAGCGGTTGGGGCAGTTTTTCTATCGGTATGACTTTGTTAATTTTGCTTTCATTCTCGCGGATCATACGAATCCCAAATGGGTCAAGAGATCTTCTGATACTGGCTATCAGTGGAATTCTGTTTCTAGCTATCTTTGGCCAGCAGGTGTTTAACCGCCTAGAGGCAGCCATAACAGACCGCACACGCCCAGAGCTGGCTTATATGGCATACAAGATCATTGACGATTTTCCCTTGGGCGTGGGAGTAAACAACTATGACCAGGTGATGAGTGACAAATACGCCCACCCGAAATGGGTAGGTCATACCCTTTACCCAGTTCACAATAAGTATCTGTTAATATGGTCCGAAACAGGTCTACATGGCCTGATTGCCTTCTTACTTTTGTTATTCTCTGCCACGTGGAAAGCATTGCGATACCTGCAAAGGCCTGGAATTGCCGACCGCTTTTACATTCCAGGAGCAAGCCTATTGGGTGCCTTGGCTGGCTACTCATTTCACCTAAGCACTGAAGGATTCGGCTCGCGCTCCAACCTTCAGGTATTCTGGTTCATCATCGCGCTGATTGTAGCAGTTGATTGGCTTAGCGGCCAGGCAAAAACGGAAGCGACAGAGAAAGAACCCAGCTAGACTTTCCCACAGATTTAGGTGCTACATGAGTTTCGTTCCAGAGGATAAGCTACTCTTCCATTGCGCCAGTGTACAGATGAGTGACAAAGCAATCGAAAGCGCTTTGCATTTGCTCCAGCGCAATTTGGATTGGGACTACATCCTCGAAGCCTCCATCCGGCATGGTATTGCGCCCTTGTTCTACTACAGCTTGCGCCAACTGGAGCTAATCCGGGGTATATATCCATTAATTCCCTCTCAAACGATTGAAATACTAGAGATACTTTACCAGGGATCACAAACACGAAATCGTCGTTTGTACAGTGTTAGCGAAGAGATTCTAATTGCCTTCGAGCAAGCCGAAATCCAGGTCATGGGACTGAAAGATTTCCAACTAGCCTGGGAAATTTATCCAGATATTGGACTGCGGCCCATAGGAGATATTGACCTACTGATTCACCGGCAAGACTACGATAAAGTTGTAGCCTGCATGAGCAATCTGGGCTTCCGCCTTCTCCCTGATGCCGACACCCCCTTTATGAGGAAATATGCATGGGCCTATCCATTCCACCGCCCTAAAGATAATATCTGGGTTGATCTGCAGTGGAATATTATGCAAATAGAGTGGGCCGTCTACGAAAAAGGCAATTTCGATTTCGAGATCGATAGGACCTGGCGTGGGGCCAGGTCGATGAAACTAAATCATACCCACATCCTTGTTCCCAGGCACGAGGATATGTTTTTTCATCTGTGTATGCACCTGGAAGGGCACGCCTACTCCGAACTCATTCTGTTTTGCGACATCGCTGAACTCTTGAGACTCTATGGCAACCAGATGGATTGGTGGTACCTCATTGAAATAGTAAAGAAATATAAGGTTGAGTCGTCTTTTTACTACATCCTGCTGCTACTCCAGGAGTTATTTGAAGCCTCGCTTCCACCCTATCTACTCCCAGAACTCGAGCCTACACACTTTAAGGCCAATATATTCATAGCTCTCTTCAGCAATCTCACCCGGCTACATTACTCTCTAGATGAAATACGGTTGGCAGCGCGCCCTCCGAACGTTGTGATGCAAGAGTTCGAAACAACCGTTCGCCAACAAGCCGTCAGTGCAATCGAGATATATCGAGAGATTGATCAACTTGTTTCCACATTTTTCGATGCAAGCGGCACCTTCATTCTCATTGAAGGGAGCCCCGCCGAAAGATTTTTCCCAGATCCATTACTTAAACCTTTTAGGCATCTATCGTTGCTGGTACTGGATCAGGATCTCCCCCTCATTCAACAATCGCTGTCGAACTGCGGTTTTAGATCCACGAGCGACGATGAACCACATACCTATCAGAAAGAACTTGTAACAGCGCCTAGGGATCCATTGCTAGTAAACCACCCTGCACGCATCGTTATTCAAATCAATGTTGATGGCAATTTCACTACTTATTTTCAGCAGCCAATCGCAGAAGAGGGATCGAGAAAGAATGCGGCGCTCAACTTAGTCAAGGCTAAGATCGTTGGCCGTAGTATGAACGGGAACAACATCCAGGCGCAGATCAACCTAATACCTATGGCGCCGGAGGATATGCTCCTTTACCTGTGTATTTGGCTAAGCAAGCAAGAAGGACATCCGTTGTTCAGCCTGGTCAGCCTGCTGGAATTTTTCAGGGTTTACCGCCGCCCACTAGACTGGCAGCGGTTTAACGAAAAGGTTAAGGCATATGAAGCCAAGGAAGTGGCCATTACAGGTCTGCTCATGGTCGCCCAGATCATAGGCGAAGTTCAACTTTCCAGTTTTTCCGCCGCGTTAGGCGATCATTCGCCCCATCGACGCGTGTTGGAATGGGCCCGGTATAAACCGGATACAACCGGGCAATATACAGGATACAAAGCGGCCTTCATATACCTGATTAGTTTTCTTTCAACTCCGGGCATACAAGCAAAATTCAGTTATCTTTTCAGGTCACTTTTTGGAACAAAAAGCTCTAAACCAGTGTTGCCTGGGTTGATAATGAAAGCTACAACCGCTGTTTTCTCAAGGCGGCGTAAAAGCCAACATTTGTCAATCACAGATCTCGTTTACTGGATTGATCCTGACGTAGCAAACAAGATTGCCGTTCGAGAGAACAGGTGATATGAACGTACCTCGCCAGATATTCAAGAATACAGTCGCCCTATCGATCGCGGATCTTGTCACCAGGGCTGGTAGCATGGTGCTGGCTTTCATCATCTCACGCGTCCTGCACGTCTCGGGACTGGGCATCTATTCCACCGCGATGGCATACTACAGCCTCTTGTCTGTAGCCAGCGTTATGGGCGCTAAAGATTTCCTGGTACGGGAAATAGCCAAGGAACCATCCAGAACCAACCAATACGTAATTCACGCGGGCATGATAGGGACTGTTGCCTCAGTCGCGATCATGGTTATATTTTGGCTCGTGCTGCCTCTCCTGGGATACTCGGCAGAGCTGGCACAGGCAATGCTGGTGACAGTCATCGCGATCGTCCCTGGGACTCTAACCATCGTTCAAGATGCCGTCTTTGTAGCTCATCAAAGAGTCGAATTCGTGATGTATACCCGCTTTGTGATCACATGCTTGAATGTTGGTCTGGGCGTCTATTTATTGACGCATGGCTACGGAGTAGTCAATCTGCTGGCTGTTTTCGTGGCCCTTGAATATCTGATGATGGCCTGCCTGTTTATCTTCATCAATCGCTATATTACTCGCTTGCATTGGGAATTCAAATTTTCTATTGTTAAAAATTTAATCTGGGAGATGAAAACATTCACTGCATTGTCGCTTCTGGCTGCTTTAATCAGCCAACCGGAGATCATCATACTCTCGCTAACCCAAGACGAAGCCAAAGTTGGATACTTCAGCGCAGCCACGAAGCTTGTAGGATTCTGGTACTTCATCTCCCATATTTACATGACGAATGTATATCCGGTGCTAAGCCGGTCCTATTATCACGCAGATCAAAAATTCCAGATCATCCAGGATAAATCGATCAAATATCTGTTAGCAATCTCACTGCCGCTCACAGCCGGTACCATTGCCGCTGCCGGTCCCATACTTCATCTGTTCTACGGGCCAGGTTTCGAAGAATCGATATTGCCTCTACAAATCTTGGCTTGGAGTATCATGCCGGCCTTTGTCAATGCAGTTCTCTGGCGCGTGCTTGCCGCGCGCAACCAACAGGCCTCGGTATTATGGACTCAAATCGTCACACTCTTCACCAGGTTGGGAGGCGGTTATTTGCTGATGGTTTGGCTTGCTACAATTGGGGCCGCTATCTCAGTACCGGCAAACATGATGCTCAGCACATTAATATTCGCATATTTCATCCAGAGAAGTGGCTGCAAGGTCCACCTTCTGCGCTTGAGCTGGCGCTTTGCACTAGCAGCTTTGGGAATGGGCGTCCTGGCATGGTTTTTGAGCCAGTCCTTATCCCTGTGGGTTATCATCCCCATATCTGCGCTAATTTATGCCGGTCTGGCTCTGATGCTAAAAGCCTTCTCGCAGGATGATATTGCTCTGTTTCGCCAAATTTGGCGACCAGGCATTGTGACAAAATGTTGAACAGAGAATGGATAAGATGCCCGGTTTATCGGTAGTGATCATCACTCGCAATGAGGAAAAACACATTGCACGCGCAATCGAATCGGTGCTGGCCACTGTCGAGAATTGGCCAGCGGTTGAAATCGTATTGGTCGACTCTGCTTCGACGGACAATACTGTCAGCATTGCCAGTAGCTATCCGATCAGTATTATACGCTTGCGACCGGAATGGTTTTTATCTGCTTCTGCCGGAAGATACATTGGGATGAAAAATACCTGTGGGGATTTGCTCATGTATCTAGACGGTGATATGGAGCTGATCAAGGGATGGTTAGAGCAAGCAGTACCAATCCTGCTAAACGATCAAAAGCTGGCCGGCATTGCAGGATACCGGCGAGATATTTACATACAGGATGGCAGAACAATCAACGAGCGAGACGAGGGATGTGTATCTAGCCAACACCCCGTGGAGGTTCAGCACTTTGGGGGCGCGGCGCTCTACAGGCGTTCTGCTTTAGAACAAGTCGGCGGATTCAATCCCCATATCATCTCGGATGAAGAACCCGAGCTATGCATGCGCCTGCGATACGCTGGTTATAAATTGATTTGTATTCCGCTCTTAATGTGCAAGAATTACACTCTGCCCATCCGTTCGTGGCATTACTTCATACATCGCCTGCAAACGAACCTTTGGCTCGGACACGGGCAGGTGCCCCGTTACCACCTGAGAACAGGTATGTTACGGATGGTGATCAGAGAGCGCGGCAGCTTTGTTGCAATAATTTATCTGGCTGGTTTGATGATTTCCCTAGTTGTTATATTGCTTGCGCTACTTTGCGGGAATTTTCTCTTCCTGGGTATCTGGCTATCAGCGGTTGTGGTGTTCCTATTGGCATACTGGGTCCGAAAAGGCAGCCTCGAAGAAATGCTACGCAGTATCGTGCATCAGAGCTGTGTCGTTTATGGAACCGTGCGTGGCTTTATGATCCGACCTCGACCATTCGAAGACTACCCGACCGATGTAGAGGTCATACAAACATACTTTCGCCGCGCAAGTCTGCATGTCGTTGCTGAATGATCGTGAGAAAGTGTATTTGAAAGAGATATTTGGTGATCTACTCTTTCTAACTTCCAGTCGAATAACGAGGTGACTCCATGATTAGATTGTCTGCTTTCACCGCTCGCCCACCTGCCATTGCGTTGCTGTGCGTGGTGATTATCGTATCAACCGGACTGATTTCGGCTCGCCCACTTCAGGTCGGCCCGCAGTTTTTCGAAATCACATTCGCCGACCTGGGATACCGAGAATATACCATGCACGGCCCCAATTACCGGTTGATATACAGTTTCAACATCCCGGCTGACTGGCAACCTCAAGAGGGTAGTTCATTGAACCTGAACATGCTCTACCAGATTGCTTCAAGGGAGAGACAAACAGCCTATTCCACATTAACCGTACGACTCAATAACAAGGTCCTTACAATTCTAACTCTCGAAACCCCTGGAGAATTGAGAGAAGCCGTGCCGCTGTCCCCAGAAGATCTATTCCTGATTGAGGATCAAACCATCAATAGATTGGAACTGGTACTGGATGTCTATGAAGAATGTGAATTCGCATGGCTTGTCTCGCTGATAGTGCGAGACAGTTCTTACCTTCATTTCAACTACATCACAAAACCTCTTACTCTGGATCTAGACAAATATCCTGCTCCACTCTACCAAGATCGAGCTTTCCAGTCTGCTCCGATTCGCTTCATATTGTCAGATAAACCGTCCGCCGCGGAGCTGCAAGCAGCCACAATGATTGCAGCCAAATTGGGCGAACTCACTGGGAATGCTTTGCCAATTGTTGCCAGCACTTACTCAAATTTCCAAAACCAGGCTCTAACAGAGGAGCATTTCTACATTATCGGACAACCCAGAAACAATCCGCTGATTTATCAGCTTGACCTACCCCTATATATTGAGAAGCGCCAGTTAGATCTACGCAGCGAAATACCAGCGATAGTAGTTCCTGGTGAAGCCTTTACAGTTACTGTAACCGTTAAGAACTCTTCTAGCGCCAGTGAGAATCTTATTCTAGAGAGCCGTTGGCCCTTGGGAGTAGACCTGAAATCGTGCCAGGGACAATGCAGCAGCGTTACACCCGGTCTTATCAGATGGGCAATTGGAAAATTGGAAGCTGGTCAAGAAGTATCCAACCAAATGCAGATGTATTTAGATCCAGACCTGGCATTACTTGGTGAAATGGTGGAGCATACCAGCAGCCTGCTTAATAGCGATGGTAACATTATTAACGTGGATACTCTGACAGCGACAATTAGCTCCAGCCAGCCAGAAACCATACAGCAAGTAAGCTCTCAAACCAATAAAGATCCGTACATTTTTGCTGCTAATGGTCATGGAATTCCCGAAAGCACTGGCATCATCCAAGAGATTATTTCCCCCTGGAGTGATCGCCACATTGCTATTGTAGCCACGGGGGTAAGTGATGAGGCGGTACTCAAGGCAGGGCGAGCGTTGGGAGCAGAGACCGATTTTCCAGGGATGGCGGGACCATACGCACTCGTGCAACAAACTATTCCCTTCACTCAGACGACCACAAAGGATATGGCGGATATTTCATTTGCCGAATTAGGATACGAAGATGAAACCATGACGATATTTTTCGATCAGCTGGAGTATAGATTCCGCATCCCAAGCGGCTGGGAATTGGGCAATGACACCAATCTGGCACTTCATTTTGCGCACGGCGCAGCACTCAGTGTGATCTCTTCAACATTAGAGATCGCGATGAATGATGTGCCCATATCGAGCATATTTCTGAACGAAAATAACATCGCTGACACCTGGGTAACTATACCATTACCCAAACAACGTCTGGATACCGGGATTAACGATCTCCAATTCTTGCTTAGCGGCACCTTTGATAAATGTATTGACGAAAAGCTCGCCAGGGGCTTCTGGTTGACGATCTATTCGGATACTTTCCTGCACCTACCGCACAAGCCATCGCCAAGCGAATATAGCTTGGATGATTTCCCTTATCCCTTCACCCAAGAATCCAGCTTGAGCAACGTTATCTTCATGCTACCTGAGCAGCCTGCGGAAAGCGACATTGAAGATTTATTACAGATTGCTTCGTACCTGGGAGATGCAGCGCTCGGCACCAGTTTCATTCCTCAGGTCGAAATCGGAGGCAATCCAGAAGAAGCACAACTTTTGGGATATCATGCAATAGCTATTGGCAGACCGACGGCGAACCCCTATATCTCGGCCGCTAATGATTCTTTACCGCAACCCTTTATTCCTGGAACAGATGAAATCCGGCAACAACTGGATCAGGTTATCTACCGGCTGACACCTGGATACAGTCTGGGTTATATACAGTTGCTATTGTCGCCATGGGATCAAGATAAAGCATTATTGGCTGTCACTGGTTCAACTGATGAAGGGAAAACCTGGGCAGCAAACCTGCTTGTGAATGATGAGATCAATTATGACATGGAAGGCAACCTGGTGATACTCGTTCGAGACGGGGAATATCGCTCTACAGATACCCGTCAACAGCAACCCATCGAGGGAGGTGAGGATTATTATGCTGCTCTGGCTACGGCAATGGCCCCCGAAGCAACGTTATCACCCACTACAACAGCAGAGCCTCTGACTCCCAGTGCCACACCCCCCCCAAGTCTTGGAAGTCTGCTAACGCCCCAGCAAGTGCCCACAGAAACAGTCACAACTGGTGTAGGCGGTCAACCATCCTGGCTGATACTACTGCTTCTCGCCAGCGTGATCATCATTCTGGTTTCTGTTGGCATTTATTTGCGGAGGATGAAATCTTAACGCATTGCTGCAAAATATGAACGATTACCTGAAGGCTGCAATCCGATTACACGATCACGTTACCAGCACCCATTGGGATGGACGGGCTATTTCAGGCCCAGATCCTATCGGTAAAATAAACTGGCGGATTACTCGCTTTATCAAGAGCTACCTGGATTGGGTCAGTTGGGGGGACCGCTTCACCTACCTACAGGCGCAGGGATATTGGATAAAAACCAACCTGCGCATATTTGAACTGACAGGCGAATCTAAATATCTTGATATTGCTAGACAGTGTGCGGACCACATCATCCAAATGCAAATGCCGAACGGTGTATGGGAACATCCACCCTTATGGGAACGCAAAGGCTATATCTCAACATTGGAAACCTTGTGGGCCTGTTTGGGGCTTGTATTCATCTATAAACAATCCAAAGATTCGAAGTACTTGGGACCGATCTTGAAAGGTTATCAAGGCCTGACCCAAGATATTGGTTTTAACCATTTAATGGACAGTCTGGCCATCAAATATTACGCCCATTCGAATAGCCTGGTTCCCAATATAAATACCATCTTCCTTTGGCTGGCTGCAGAAATCCATCAAGCGACCGGGGAGGAACACTATCTAAATTACACTAAAGAAGTGCTGCAGTTTCTAGAATACAGCCAGCTAGAGAGTGGAGAGTTCTATTATGCCTACGACAATCAGCCCCATTTTCAATGTTTTCAGTACAATGCCTTTCAGTTTTTGACCTTGGCGGAATATTACATCATAATTAAAGACGAAAAGTCCCGAGAACTATTGAACTCCCTGGTTAAGTTTCTTTCTATAGGGGTTGCCCGATCAGGCAGTTGCCGCTTCGATTGTTATAAAGAGAATCCAGAGGCCAATTACCGTACTGCTGCGTTAGCGGCAGCCCTTTACCTGGCGCACCAGCTAAAGTTTGGCCCCTATCAAGAGATCAGTTGCCTGGCTTATCGACGCCTGTTAAGCAGGCAAAATCCCAACGGCAGTTTCGATTTTTCTGACAAGAATTATCATTTTCTGGCAGACAGGCGTTCCTACCCCCGCCAGCAAGCCATGATCCTGGATGCTTTACTCCTGAAATCTGAAGAATAAGTAATTCAAGCCTTAACGGTAGAAAATATGCAAATTCTTGCTTGTTCACGATGCTTGCTAAGTGAAAATGTCCCAGGTGTAAAGGTACACCCTGATGGCATCTGCTCAGTCTGCAAAAACCACGATGAAGCCTGGGGAAACTGGAACGAAGTAAAAAACGTCCGGCTGGCTGCTCTAGAAAAGATATTCGAGAATATCAAAGGCAAAAATCGTGCTTACGATGTAGTAGTGCCTATATCAGGGGGCAAAGATAGCACTTACGTGCTGTACACATGTAAAAAGCGATTCAACCTGAAATGCCTCGCAGTAACCTGGGATAATGGTTTTCTAACAGATCATGCCCGTCAAAACATCGAGCAGGCTGTAAACGTATTAGGCGTTGATCATATGTATTATGGCCTAAGCCCAGATTTGTTGATGCGCCTGTACAGCCTGTTCTTCCTCAAGACCGGTTTCTTCTGCCCAGTATGCATGAGAGGAATTCAGGCAACCATTGAGCGGGCAGCAACCGCTTTTGGTATTTCTCTGGTTGTTAAGGGGACGTCGAAACGGACTGAAGAATACATCGCGCCAGAGTTCTTTATGGATGGGAACTGGCGCTTCTTCAACGCCGTGCTCAAAGGAGAAGCGCTGGAAACAGAAGCACTACCCCTGCAATACGGAAGCGAGTGGTCCCGTATCATTGTACGGGCATTTACCTATTCCGAAATTGAATTGCCGGACTACCTCGATTGGAACTATGACGAAATTTACGAAACAATCTCAAGTGAGCTTGGGTGGAAAGCACCCAGGTCAGACGCCGAACACACCGACTGTAAAGTCGATAATATCGTGAACTATTTCCGCCATCGCAAGTTCCCGGCATTAACGCTGGAAATGCTGCGCTTTAGCAAGTTAGTTACCGCTGGCGTTATGACAAGAGAGGAAGCCTTGCAGAGGATAAAGGAAGTAGAAGCAAGTGCAGAGCCCGAGAACCTAGAATGGTTCTTGAACACACTTGAGATCAGCAGAGAGGAGATGGAAACCATCCTAGCTGATCCGTTCAGGCATCTTGCGTTCAACACGGGCGGGGGTATCGTATGGCGCACACTCAGACAAGTCAAACGCCGAATTCTAAATCCGCTTATGGGCCAGCCATAGGAATCTCGTATGCGCGTACTCATCGTTACAAACATGTACCCAACGCAGGCCAGGCCAGATTATGGTACCTTCGTCCAAGAACAAGTTGAATCGTTACGGCAAGCTGGCATAGATATCGACGTTTTTGCTTTCGATGCACGCGGTAAGATAATTAATTATCTTAAAGCCGTGCGAGATTTACACGCTATCATTATTAAGGGAAAGCCCTTCGATTTACTGCATGCACACTACGGACTTTCGGGGTTCGTAGCTAGAATGCAAATTCGTTACCCCGTAGTGGTCACATTTCACGGGAGTGACCTATCAGCAGAAATGAATTCCCAAGGCCGGCTCACCCTACATGGAATCATGGAAGCGACTATCGGTAGACTAAGCGCTTACAGCGCAACACGTTGTATTGTGGTTGCGGATCTCCTAAAGCCAAAAATTTGGCCGAGATCCGCAGTTACTATTCCGATGGGTGTAGATTTATCCTTATTCAGACCGTTTCCAAAAAACCAAGCTAGAGAACGGCTTGGCCTGCCGGCTGACAAGAAACTGGTAGCATTTGTCGCCCATCCAGATCGATCCATAAAACGATATGACATCGCCCAAGCCGCCGTGCGTTTGCTACAAGCGGATGGCTTGAACGTATCATTGTTGAGCGTATATAACCAACCCCATAATCGGATACCCTTGTATATGAACGCATGCGATATCTTGGCGCTGACTTCGATGCGAGAGGCATCCCCATGCGTAATCAAAGAGGCCATGGCATGTAATCTACCGATTGTCTCTGTCAAAGTAGGGGATGTAGCAGAACGAATTGAAGGCGTTGAGGGATGCTATCTAAGTGATCCTGACCCAACGGATATAGCAGCCAAACTACGTTTAGGACTTGAAAACGGACAGCGCACGAATGGGCGCGAGAAAATCCAAGATCTAAGTTTACAGAACATAGCACAAAGTGTGATCGAAGTTTACCGAGATACGCTGTCTGGTTATAGCGCTCCCTGGCGAATCGAGAAAACCAATCTATCATGATTTCAAAATTGGCTGCCCACATTTGAGTAAAAACAACAATGCACGCGACAAAACCACCCGTATTCGTTCTCATCACTTGGGACATCGATCCATCACCCAAGGCGTCCCTCGAAAGCAAGCAATTATCGCTTGAAGTTGCGACTGAACTTTGTAATGAGTTCAATGTCCGATCCACTTTCTTCACAACGGCCAATGCCGGGCAAGCCAGCCCTTCCGCCCTTCAGCGAATACAATCTTTTGGTAACGAGATCGGTTGTCATGGCCTGACACACGGTAATGAGGAAGATTATAATCGTATGCCAGAAACCATGCAGCGAGACTATATAATCAAGGCTACTGAAAAACTAGAAAATATGGCAAATGCGCCTATTCGAGCCTTTCGCAGCCCGCGCGTCAAAACTTCTGCCAGTACGCTACGATTATTAGCTGAATGTGGTTATCTGGCGGACAGCTCTGTATGCTCTCAGAGAATTGATTTTATAAGCTCGAACCTAATCAATATGGGATGGGTTTTAGCGCCTCGGCGACCTTACCATCCACACTATGAAAACGCTTTCAGGAAGGGTAATTTACCCATTTGGGAGGTGCCCGTATCGGCGGCAATCATTCCGTTCATCTCCGCAGTTTTGAGCATCCTGGGACCATCGTTTATGAAAGCCTTCTTCAGACTATTGTACAGCGAAGCCAAGCTGACTGGCAAACCAATTGTATATCTGGGGCATCCGGCAGAATTCACAACAGGCCACCAACGAAGGTATTCGCTGAAAGAATTCTCTCCCACCTACATCAGAACACATGGACTTCTTTTACGAACATCGCTCTATAGGGAGAAGGAAGCCTGGCTGGAGGCAACCCGGCAGTTATTTGGCTATATGGCTTCCTTTCCAGATGTTCAATTTATGACTGTAACCGAATACGTCACAAAGGTACTAAACAAGCGCGCTTGACCGCCCACACAAGTGACTGTTTTAGTTATAAACTATAGCTGTCTAACGAGCTTTCAGCGAGCACCTTATCTCGTTGGCATGGCAGTGCTATCACCCTTTACAAGAGTAACACTATTCGATGATTGATCAAACACTTATTGAAAACAGAGCATTCTATGAGACAACAAAACATAAGACATTGCATGGTTGTTCACGCTTACTATCCCCTCGGCGAAACACGCGTCCAACGTGAGGCGGAGGCGCTAGTCGATGCAGGCTTACAGGTAGATGTGATCTGCTTACGCCAGCAGGCAGCCAGCAAATTCCAAGAGGTTTCCGGCGTGAACGTTTACCGCCTGCCCGTGCGCCGCCGCAAAGGTATAGGCATCGGAGGGCAATTGCTGGAATACTTGGCTTTCTTCTTGATGGCTTTTTGGCAGCTGAGCGTATTGCACCTCCAGCGGCGTTACAATGTCGTGCAGGTGCACAATCTACCAGACTTCCTGGTATTTACCACTATCATTCCTCGCCTGACCGGCGCAAAAGTGATCCTCGATCTCCACGACCTGATGCCCGAATTTTACGTATCTCGCTTTAGGGGCGACATGGATAGCGTGCCAGTTCGGTTGGTGCGCTTGCAGGAACAGCTTGCTTGCCGTTTTGCCCAGCACGTCATTACCGTCACCGAACACTGGCGACAGGCCTTGATCCAGCGCGGCCTCTCACCCGGCAAGTGCAGCGTGGTGATGAATCTTCCTGATGATAAATTTTTCAAGCCAGTCGAGATCGAGAACGATTCCTCCCAAGGCGATCAATTCAATTTGTTCTATCATGGCATACTGGTGCAGCGCTACGGCATCGACCTGGCACTTCGCGCTGTCGCCCGCCTGCGGCATGAACTGCCCGGATTACGTTTGACGATCCATGGCACTGGCGAATTCTTGGGCGAATTACAACGCCTTGCCCAGGATTTGGATTTAGGTGAACACGTGAATTTCAGCACAAACTTTATGCCGGTTGAACACCTGCCTGCTTTCATTGCCAGAGCCGACTTAGGGTTGGTCCTTTACCGGCGCGATACGTTCACCGATGGCATCCTACCCACCAAGTTGATGGAGTATGCCGCCCTAGGGATACCGACCATTGTCGCGCGCACACCCGCGATCTCGGCTTACTTCGATGAAACCATGGTCGAGTTCTTCACCGCCGAGAATCTAGATGAATTGATTGAACGTATTCGAGAGTTGTACCACAATCGGTCGAGGCGAGAAGAACTTTCCCATAATATACAAAAGTTCAATCAAAATTATAATTGGAAGAAACAAAAGATCGCTTACATCAATCTCGTTGAGCGGCTGGCAAAAAGCCAGCCGGGAGGCAATTGTGAAAATTAGTGTGTTTGGGTTGGGGTATGTCGGGACCGTTTCAGCCGGATGCCTGGCTGATCTGGGTCATGAGGTAATTGGCGTAGATGTGAATCCAGTTAAGGTTGACATGATCAACGCCGGTAAAAGCCCGATCATAGAGGCTGGTCTAAGCGATTTCATAGCCAAAGGAAGTCATAGCGGACGCATCAAGGCTACTACTGTGGCCTCTGAAGCTATTTACGCCTCAGACGTTTCCCTTGTCTGTGTAGGCACACCCAGCGCAAGCAATGGGGATCTCGATTTGAGTTATGTGTTGCGAGTTTGCCAGGAGATCGGCGAGGCCCTGGCCCGGAAAGATTCTTATCACGTGGTCATCTTGCGCAGCACCATGTTGCCCGGCAGCACCGAAGAAAAGGTAATCCCCGTCCTGGAGAAAGCCTCCGGAAAGAAGGCCGGGCAAGATTTCGGGGTCTGCTTCAACCCCGAATTCCTGCGCGAGGGGACCGCTGTCCACGATTTCCATCATCCTCCCTTTACTCTGATCGGGCAATACGATCCACGCGGTGCCGAGACTGCTACTAAGTTATACAAATCCATCTCGGCGCCTCTTCGAATCACACCCTTGAGAGTGGCTGAGATGGTCAAATACGCAAATAATACCTTCCACGCCCTGAAAGTGGTATTTGCCAATGAAATCGGGAATATCTGTAAGGAGTGCGGGATCGACAGCCACCAGGTGATGGAAATCTTCTGCATGGATGATAGGCTAAATTTGTCGCCCTACTATTTGAAGCCCGGCTTCGCCTTCGGCGGCTCCTGCTTGCCTAAAGATTTGCGTGCGTTGCTCTACCTCGGTCATCACCTCGATCTTCAATTGCCAGTGCTCGAGGCCATTTTGCCAAGCAACGAACTCCAAATCAGACGAGGATTTGAGCTAATCCGAAAAACGGGTAGCAAAAACATAGGCATATTGGGTTTCAGTTTCAAAGCAGGTACGGATGATCTGCGAGAAAGCCCGCAAGTGGAATTGATCGAGATGCTCGTTGGTAAAGGTTACCAGATAAAAGTCTTTGATAGAAACGTCTCTCTTGCGCAGCTCTATGGGGCCAACCGGGCTTATATCGAACGCGAAATACCACACATTGCTTCTTTGATGTGCCAGTCAATAGAGGAGGTATTAGAGAGTAGCGAGGTGATCGTCATCGGCAATAAAGCGCCTGAATTTCGCCCGGTTATCGATCAAATCAGGCAAGATCAGATCGTGATCGACCTCGCGCGCATTACAGACGATATTGGGCAGGCAAACACTCAATACCAGGGCATTTGCTGGTAGAGGTTTAAGCTTTGAACCCTATTTCTATTGCCTTGAAGGGGAAGGGGCTGCTCAAGGCCTTTCGCCGCGCGGCAACTATCAACCAACGCTACGGTATAAACGCAAATAAATTGGACCGAGTCCTGGCGCAGTATATATCAACACTCGCAAAATTCAAATGTCATGCCACTTTTCCAATCCCTGCGATCGTGCTTCGTCGTCACGCGAAAACACTCTACAAATACCAGGAAAGCGGCGCTGAATTTGCAGTCCATGGCTACGCTCACGTGGACCACTCACAGCTCTCCCTGGAAGAACACACTATCGCGCTTAGATTATCCAGGCAGACCTGGGATCAGCACGGGATCATAGGGCGTGGATTTCGAGGCCCTTACCTGCGTTATAACGCGCAAACATTGGAGGCGCTGCGCCAGGAAAGGTTTTCTTACGACAGCAGCCAGGCGCTCTATTGGCCAGTTCCCGGCGAGATAGAGACAGCAGCTTACCTTCTGGCCAGAGAGTTTTACAGAGCGTTCCCAGCCGACAGCTTCCCATCGTTGCCCGGCCTGGAAGAAGGCCTGGTACGCATCCCTTATAGCCTGCCCGATGATGAGGCGCTGGTAGAACGATTGGCGCTTCAATCGCCCGAACAAATGAGGGAAATCTGGCTGGCAATTTTGCAGCGCACCTATGACTCGGGCGAGCTTTTCACGCTGGGGTTGCATCCCGAACGCTTCCTTTTCTGCCGGGAAGCGCTGATAGCGGTACTGGAAAAGGCGCGCCAGCTTGAACCCAAAGTATGGATCGCCCGTCTGGATGAAATCGATCGCTGGTGGCGAGCACGCAGCACGGCGATAGTCGCCTTGGAGGACCAACCGGGAGCAATCCAGATCTCGGTTTCCGGCCCCGAGGGATTGACCGTATTGGCTCGTTCGGTGGAAGTGGATGCGCCTACAGATATCTGGGCAAATGGTTACCGGCGAGTAATAGCTGCTTCTTTTTCTGTAGCCTGCGCTCAACGGCCGTTTATCGGAATCCATCCAGGTGCATCGTCCGCACTAACCAATTTCTTGCAGCAACAGGGATACATCATCGAGGTCAGCGATCAGAAACCGCTTTACACACATTACATCGATTGGATAGAGCTTGATCCAAAAGACCAACGCTCGCTGTTATCACAAATTGAGGGCAGTGATCGCCCCCTGGTGCGGTTCGGGCGCTGGCCTGATGGCGCCCACAGCGCACTCTCCATCACCGGCGACATCGACGCCCTGACCGTATTGGATTACGGCCTGCGCTTCCTGGGAAAGTGATGGCGCCATGAACATCACGATCCAAAACTCCCTGCCCGAGGATATTTGGAGAAAGTTCGTATCCGAACATCCACATGGGAATATCTTCCACACCCCAGAGATGTTCAAAGTATTCGGGAGCGCGCGTGGACACAGTCCAAGCCTGTGGGCAGCGGTCGACAATGAAAAAGGTGTACTGGCGTTGCTGCTGCCCGTCCAGATCGTACTGAGCCAGCTGCTACAACGCTTCACATCCAGGGCAGTCGCTTATGGCAGCGTGCTTTGTGACCTCAGCCAGGATGGTCATGAAGCTTTGGGATTGCTCCTGCAAACCTACCAGCGCGAAATCGGTGCTAAGCTGCTGTTTACTGAACTGCGCAACCTTTCCGACCTCGAAGCCATCCAACCTGTCTTGCAAGTTTCAGGTTTCACCTTCGAGGAGCATCTAAACTACCTGGTCAACCTCGACCAACCTTTGGAAAATATCCTTCAGGGTATCGGCAGCCGCACGCGCAAGAACATCCGGCGCGGCCTGAGAAGGCAAAACGTGCTCATCGAGCAAGTAAGAGATCGGGACAGGTTATCTACCTGCTACAGTTTATTGGAGCAGACATATCAAGCAGCGCACGTTCCCCTGGCTCACCCCTCCCTCTTCGAGGCCGCTTTCGACTTGCTCGTTCCAGCAGGCATGGCGCGCTTTACGTTGGGTTACGTCGATCGAGCGCCCATCTCGGTCTCGATCGACCTGTTATATAAAAACGTAATCTACGGTTGGTACGGCGCTACAGATCGAGCCTACAGCTCATATAATCCCACCGAGATGGTCACATGGGATCTCTTCCGCTGGGGCGCTGAAAATAACTACCGCCTGTATGATTTTGGCGGCGCAGGCAAAACTGATGAGAAGTATGGTGTGCGCGATTTCAAGGCAAAGTTCGGAGGCGACCTGGTAAACTATGGCCGTAATATATATGTACACACCCCAACACGAATGAAGATCAGCCAGAAAGTCTATTCTTTGATAAGACGTGTATTATACTAAAATGACTCGATACCCGTTGCCTGATCTAGAGCTTGATTTTAGCGCCATCCAATGACTGAGCCATTTTCCGTCCTGATTCCAGATGGAGAGAGTGATTTTGCCCTGTTTGCGGCGCATTGCCTCGCCCCACACCCAAACGTGAGATTACACGTACTTTCTGTTGAGCGATGGGCGTCAATTCGTTTCTCGCGCTTCTGCCATACCTATACATTCAAACGTTTCTTGCTCACCGATGAATCTCTCCCGGAGATCATCACACAGCTGGTCAAGAAATATGAGATCGATGTTCTCTTGCCAACCGGATCCAATTGGATATCCTATCTCGTCAACAACCGAGATATCTTTTCGAAGTTTGTCGCTATTCCCCCTCTTCCAGATCCTGCATCCCTGGCGATTGCCGACAATAAGTGGTTATTCGCGCAATTCCTGGAAGATAACCAGCTCCTCGGTCCACCAACGATCCTGGTGACAAATGATGATATGTTTTATAACAAGCTACAAGAGATTAAGTTTCCAGTGCTTCTGAAGCCCACGGTGGCGATGGGAGGCGAGGGAATCAAGCGTTTTGAAACTCCAGCCGAATTGAAATGTTACCTGGAGCAACAGAAGCTTGAAGCGATCAAAGATCAATTCATTGTGCAAAGCCTGTTATCGGGATCTATGTTGGATGCGAACATATTATCCGAGCGTGGGAATATGCTGGCACTGACGATACAAAGAGGGATTATCCCTAATCGGCAAAAGTATGCTGCGGCTGGCGCCTTAGAGTTTATCGAACATGACGAGTTGAAAGAGATAACATACAGGCTAGTCGCCGCTCTTAGCTGGAGCGGGTTCGCCAACGTTGACACTTTGTATGACCGTTCGGATAGACAATTCAAGATCCTGGAGGTGAACGCTCGATTCTGGGGCAGCTTGCGAGGCTCCCTGGCGGCAGGGGTCAGCTTCCCTTATCTTGCCTGCCTGGCAGCGCTAAACATTCCATTCCCTTTGCCACAGCATCATCATGCCCGATATTTTCACTCGAAAACGGCTTTGCGAGAAATTTTATTGAGGCCCTTGAGAAGAAATCTCGAAAGCCCTTTCACACTTCGAGAAACCGGAATAGCCTCTCTGCTGGCTGACCCGGTTGCAGAATCGATCAGAGCATTTAGGCAAGAAGTATTAGGTAGATAATTAATTATGGTTACAAAAAGGTATATGCTTTACGCGATTCTATTGTGCGCTTTAGGATTTTGCGTATTCTCGTTATTTGCCTTTTCGAAAATAAAATCCGAACCGAAAGCTACAATCTCGGTTGCGCAATCAACATCAAACGGAGATGGGAACGCAATCCAGCCAGTAACACCAAACCTAGAAGCAGGTTTGCACGAAGCGCAACCTGTCGCTTGCGAAGTTCGCGCTGCCTGGATAAACCCTCTAGCCTTTGGCGGGTATTTTTGCGATGATCCCACTCAGGAAGGCTGCCGACCAGTAAAAAGAGGCGAACCAGAAGTTATTGAACGGATCAATGTGCTACTCGATGAGTTACAAAGTGCACACCTGAACACACTCTTGGTTGCCAGCCCAAGCTTTAACGGCAACTGCGGCTGGGCAAACAGATTTGCCTTTGAAGATTTCATCGAATTAGCCAAACAAAGAGGCTTTTCTCTACATCTTTGGGTGGCAAACAAAGAGAGAGCAGATCCCAGTTGCAACGACTCTCAAATGGATTTTACCGATCCACAGGAGAAGTACCGTCAGGCTGATTGGATCATTGGTATGATGGATAGGTATGGTAATTACTTCGACGGCGTTCACCTGGATTTCATCAGGTATTCGGATTGGGAGCCCGTAGAGAAAGAAAAAATGTGGTCCGTTGATCCAACAACGGGTGAAGAGATCGGTGTCACCGCTACCGTAAAACAAATTTCCCTGGCTCTACGAGAAAACTACCCCGGAAGAAAGCTTACCGCCTCCGTGAAAACTCTAGCACCAGATTACGCGAGATCTGACCAAAAAGGGAATGAAATTACATGGAAAGAGGACGTCCCTCAGTGGTTTATAGACTGGTTTAATTCAAACCCAGGAAACTGGTACGCCGTGGCCGAAGAGGATAAGGGGAAAGTGCCGCTGCAGATGAAATACCAACAGGACGCAATCAGCTGGCTTCGGGAGTCTTTTGTCGATGGTTTAATGGTAATGGAATTCACGATCGATGATGACCAATGGAACACAGAGTTGGGGTATTGGAAAACCTTCGCGAACTATAAACAAGATAATTTTTGGAAGGTGTTCATGGGAATAGGGTGGGACAAAAACTTCACGCAAGATCCCGGGCACGTTGTGAGAAAAACAAGACATGGACGAGCTAACGGGCTGAAAGGGTTCTCGATCTTCCAATTTTCAGCATGGGATGCATCTTTAAACAGCGGAGACGGTGGTTTCGTTGATGATACACTACTCATCAATGCCTTAACCATCGATTCCGCCGAAAATGATTTTCAGGCCCCATACAAGGATATTGTCCCTTCTTGTCTGGCAACTCAATAGGCTAAACTGACCAGGCATCTAAATCAGTAACACCGAGAATAATCCATGAAAATACTAATCGTTAGTTCAATTGACCCAAACGCTATCGAAAGATTACACCAAAAACACCAGGTAGTTTGTGAACTCGGCGCAACAGGCGACACACTTAGAAAGTTGATCAAAGAATGTGAGGTTCTTATCTTCCGCAGCGGCGTCCGCATCACAGCCGAGGTCATGGAACTCGCTCCGGACTTAAAGTTGCTCATCCGAGCTGGCTCCGGCATCGATAACCTGGATGTTGAATATGCACAACGACGCGGCCTCAAGCTTGTCAGGATTCCTCAGCCCGGGGCAAAGGCTGTTGCAGAGCTGAGCTTTGCCTTTATGCTGGCCTTGAGCCGAAACCTGATTGCAGCCGACCGGTTGACTCGCCAGGGCCGTTGGGCCAAGAACGAACTCACCGGGCAACTCTTGTTAGGTAAAACGCTCGGCGTTGTTGGTGTCGGCAACATCGGTACGCGTGTGAGCGAAGTGGGCGTAGCCTGGGGCATGCATGTGGTTGGTTGTGTTGAAAACCCATCCGCAATGCGCGCAGAAGATATGAAGAAAATGGGCATTCACCTCACCGATCTGGCCGAGGTCGTCTCCACAGCAGATTACGTAAGCATCCACGTGCCACTGAAAGACTCCACGCGCAACCTGATCAACACCGACGTGCTCTCCAAAATGAAACAAGGATCATTCTTGATCAACCTGGCGCGCGGCGGCGTAGTGGATGAGCAAGCGCTTTATCAAGCCCTGACCGAGGGCAACAGATTGCGCGGCGCGGCTTTGGATGTCCACGCGCAGGAAGGCGGGGGGAAAATATCGCCCCTGGCTGATCTTCCAAATGTCATCCTGACGCCACACATCGGAGCAGCAGCCGTTGACACGCAGCGCGAGATCGGCGAACGCATCGTTGAAACGATCGATTCTTTTGAGATTTAGCCAGTTTCAACGCACGTGTAGCCACAATAACCGCAGGTTGACATTATGAGCAGTTTACAGAGATAGCTCATGTGATCATAGTTCACGGAGGTAAAAATGATCAATAAAACAACGCAATTCAAGCAACTGCTACATTCGGGCCGGATTGAATTCCTCATGGAAGCCCACAATGGTCTCAGCGCCAAGATCGTTGAAGAGGCGGGGTTCAAAGGCATTTGGGGAAGCGGTCTATGTATCTCTGCCGCCATGGGTGTTCGTGACAGTAATGAAGCCAGTTGGACGCAAGTTCTCGAAGTTCTGGAACTCATGAGCGATGCGACCACTATCCCCATACTTTTGGATGCGGATACAGGATATGGCAATTTCAACAATGTACGCAGGTTGGTGCGCAAACTGGAGCAACACAATGTCGCGGCGATGTGTATCGAAGACAAGTTATTTCCAAAAACGAACTCGTTCATCGGTGGCGAACAACAATCCTTAGCAAACATTGAGGAATTTTGCGGAAAGATCAAAGCAGCCAAAGACACCCAGCAAGATCCCGACTTCTGCGTAGTGGCGCGCGTGGAGGCCCTGATCGTTGGCCTGGGATTGCCAGAAGCGCTCAAGCGAGCGGAAGCTTATCACCAGGCTGGGGCAGACGCGATCCTGATGCATAGCAAGATTTCTACACCTGACCAGATATTGGCATTCATGAACGAGTGGCGAGATACCTGCCCGGTAGTGATCGTGCCTACTACGTATTTCAACACCCCAACCCAGGTTTTTGCCGAAGCCGGGATAAGCATGGTCATCTGGGCTAATCAGTTGATGCGTTCCAGCGTTGCTGCAATGCAACAAGCAGCAAAGAGAATCTATGAAGAACAATCTGTCACGGGCATCTCTAGAGAGATCGTGCCTGTGAAGGAAATCTTCCGCCTGCAAAATGCGGATGAACTTAAGGCTGCGGAACAAAAATATCTGCCCGCGCTGAACGCCGCCGGGAGGAATATTGGATAATCCCTTATGACCCACATATCCCAATTTACCAGGAAATCCATCCCTCCCCAACTGATAGAGGCGCTGCTTGCCGTGCGCTCTCTTCTTTTCATTGGCAATCGCTTTACCTGCCCCTGCTGTGAATGGAAGTTGCGCGCATTTACTTTCGGAGGCGCTTCCCTCAAAGTGCGTCACCTCGGTTACTGCCCGCGTTGCAATTCGAAAGCCAGGCATCGCCGCGATTGGCTTTATCTTGAACAAAAAACCAACTTGTTTGTAGACCATCTGCGC
>JAFGKO010000039.1 GCA_016928525.1 Anaerolineales bacterium
AGATGATTCTTTCGTCATTCAGGTAAAAATCTCGCTTCTTGACTCTCAAGAAACCGCTGGTCATTGATTACTCCCTTTCCCGTTTTGATTTTATATTGGGATGATTCTAATGCAAAAGTTGCCCGTCACATTTTTGTGATTTTGACCGGTTCAAATTCTGATAGTTTTTGAATAATTTTTATAATAAATTTCTAACAAATTATTGTTAAACTCTGTGCATAACTTGGATAAAAAGTAGGAGTATAAAACCATGAAATGGCAATGGAAACTCGCACGTATCGCAGGGATTGACGTGTACATGCACGCCACCTTCCTGCTCTTGATCGGTTGGGTGGCCTTCAGTCATTGGACGGAACAGGGCACGCTGCAAGCTGTGCTCTCGGGCGTATTCTTTATTCTGCTGTTGTTTGCATTCGTGGTCATGCACGAGTACGGACACGCTCTCACCGCCCGTAAATTTGGCATCAAGACGCGTGATATCACACTCTATCCCATTGGCGGCGTTGCCCGTCTGGAGCGAATGCCTGAAAGGCCGATCGAAGAATTATGGGTTGCGTTGGCAGGACCCGCGGTCAATGTGGTGATCGCCGCAGTGTTATTTGCCTATCTCATCCTGACCCGTACCTTCGAACCCCTCACAAGTCTCACCATCTCGACAGGTTCGTTCATCGAGCGTTTGATGGTTGTCAACTTATGGCTGGTCGGGTTCAACCTGATCCCGGCCTTCCCGATGGATGGTGGGCGCGTCTTACGCGCCTTGCTTGGGCTGCGGCTTGAATACGTTCAGGCTACACAGATTGCTGCTACAGTAGGGCAGGGCTTTGCCTTCCTTTTCGGCTTCATTGGCCTGTTCAGCAATCCCTTTTTGGTGTTCATCGCTCTCTTCGTCTGGATGGGCGCAGCGCAGGAAGCCAACATGGTACAGGTGAGGCACTCGATCAGCGGAATCCCGGTTACACGGGCGATGCTGACAGATTTTCAGACGCTCGCGCCGCGTGACACACTGGCCCGCGTGGTCGGGTTGATTCTGGCGGGTTCACAGCATGACTTCCCCGTTATCCAGGATGATCGCATAGTCGGCATCCTTGACCGAGATACGTTCATATCGGCGCTTTCTGAGCACGGGCAGGGTACATCCGTATCCGAAGTTATGCGTCGCGATGTCACCGAGATCGACTCGCACGAGATGGTCGAGGCGGCTCTGATGCGCTTACAGGAAAACGGGTCCAAGACCCTGCCGGTCACGCACAATGGCCAGTTGGTCGGGTTGGTCACTTCCGAGAATATCACGGAGTATCTAATGATCCGCTCGGCGCTGAGGACAGCGGGTGGGGTGGCTTACGGGTTGTAAAAAGATAAATTAAGACCTGACAGGTTCTACGCCTGTCCTTCGTTTCGGGGGATGCCGCTAAAACCTGTCAGGTCTCGAAATATACTCGATAGGGAGTAGCCGCCCGCACGCGGGATGGGCAGCCGTCAATACGGAGAGGTTTTCCCGGCTGTCCAAAAAAGGCAAGACTATCACCGGGTTGGCGATAGTCTTTTTATATCGGTTCGCGTATAATAGCGCGGCTCTAAAATCAAGATTTACTCTTTCTGGGTTTAATCCTCAAAAGAGAATCCAAAATGGATTACTTATGAACTGGCATACAACAGAAATACAAGTAGCCTTAGAAGAACACAATACAAAAGATACCGGCTTAACCAGCGCGGAGGTCCAGGCGCGGCTCAAACAGCACGGCCCAAACGAACTGGTTGAAAAGAGCGGACGCACGCCGCTCCAGATTTTGTGGGAGCAACTCACCGCCACGATGGTGCTCATTCTCATCGTAGCCGCTATCGCTGCAGCTGCCCTGGGCGACACCAAGGATGCCATTGCGATTCTCGCCATCGTGCTGCTGTATGCCCTGCTGGGATTCATCCAGGAATACCGCGCCGAACAAGCCATCGCCGCGCTTAAGAAGATGGCTGTGCCATCTGTCAAAGTCATCCGCGATGGACAGTTGACCGAGCTCTCCGCCCGTGATCTCGTCCCCGGTGACATCGTTCAATTGGAGACGGGCAACCTCGTCCCGGCGGATTTGCGCCTATTGGAAGCGGTCAACTTGCAGATCCAGGAGGCCGCATTGACTGGTGAATCCGAACCTGTTAGCAAGCAGACGGATGCGCTCCAAAACGATGATCTGCCCTTGGGCGACCGTCGTAACATGGCCTATCTCGGCACGGTTGTCATCGGTGGGCGTGGACAAGGGTTGGTGGTTGCCACTGGTATGGATACCGAATTGGGTCGCATCGCCGATCTCATTCAGCAGGTTGGCTCGGAGGCTACTCCCCTCCAGCGCCGACTCGACCAGTTGGGGGTGATGCTGGCTGTGGTCGGAGTCGGAATCGCGACGATGATCTTTGTCATCGGTCTCCTGCGCGGGGACGACCTCCGCCATATGCTGCTCACCGCGGTCTCCATCGCCGTCGCTATCGTGCCCGAAGGCCTGCCCGCCGTAGTCACTATCACGCTTGCATTGGGCTCTCAGCGCATGCTCAAGCGCCGGGCGCTCATACGCAAGCTGCCCGCTGTAGAAACGCTTGGCTCGGTGACCGTCATCTGCTCCGACAAGACCGGCACGCTGACAGAGAATCGCATGACTGTGATGGTGCTCGACGTGGCCGAGCACCGCCTCGACCTGACCGAAGAAGTGCGCAAGGGCGGCGTCGTGCGCATGACTAGCGAGCCGCCACGCAAGACCATCTCGTCGATTGCACTCAGTGCCATTGGTGGGGCGCTCTGCAATGACGCTGCCCTACTGCCGCTCAGCGACGACGAGTATCACACACTGGGCGACCCGACCGAGGGCGCGTTGCTTGCCGCCGCCGCCCGCCTGGGCTACTGGAAAGACTCGCTTGATAAATCTTTCCGGCGTGTGGCCGAAGTGCCCTTCGACTCCGAGCGTAAGCGCATGACCACCGTCCATGATCTCGAAGGCCACGACCCGGCCCTGCTGGTCGGTCTGCCTGTGGACGGCTCGAAATATATTGCCTTCACCAAAGGCTCGGTGGACGGCCTGCTGGAGGTGTCGGACCGCGTGTGGGTGGGGGGCGAGTTCAAGGATATGGATGACGACTGGCGCGCCCGTATCCAGAAAGCCAATGACGAAATGGCCGCCAAGGGGATGCGCGTGCTGGGCCTTGCGCTTCGCCTCCTGGACGATCTGCCTGCTACCGTTGACGAGACGCTTGAATCATCCCTGACGCTGGTTGGCCTGTTCGGCATGATCGACCCACCGCGACCCGAAGTGCGCGACGCCGTCGCCACCTGTAAGACGGCCGGTATCCGCCCGATGATGATCACTGGCGACCACCCGCTGACCGCGTTGGAGATCGCCCGGCAGTTGGGGATTGTTGATACGGACTCTGATGTCTCCAGACGTTGGAAACCCGAACGTTCAGCTACCCAAAGTCGGGAGACTTTGGACTCCGTTATCACTGGCGCAGAGCTCGAAAAACTCTCCTTCGACGAACTCAAGGACCTGGTGGAAGAGATCAGCGTCTTCGCGCGCGTCTCCCCCGAACATAAACTCAGAATCGTGCAGGCCCTGCAAGTGCGCGGGCACATCGTCTCGATGACTGGCGACGGCGTCAACGACGCGCCCGCCCTGCGTCGGGCGGACATCGGCGTGGCCATGGGCATCACCGGCACGGATGTCTCGAAGGAGGCCTCCGACCTCGTGCTCTTAGATGATAACTTTGCCACCATCGTGGCCGCCGTGGGCGAGGGACGTACCATCTACGACAACATCCGCAAGTTCGTGCGTTTCTCAGTGGCGGGCAACTTCGGTAAGGTGTTGGTCATGTTGCTGGCGCCCTTCCTGGGAAAACCCATCCCGTTGCTGCCGTTGCAGTTGCTGTGGCTCAACCTGCTGACCGACGGTCTGCTCGGCCTGGGGATGGGCGTGGAAAGCCCCGAGCGCGAGACGATGCAGCGTCCGCCCTACTCGCCGAAAGAAGGCGTGTTCTCACGCGGCGGCTGGTTACAGGTTAGTTGGATTGGCGGGCTGATCGGTGGGCTGGCGCTGGCGTTGGGCGCGTACTACTTCTTCACAGGCCGTGAAGAATGGCAGACGATGGTTTTTACCTTCCTGGCCTTCGCGCAGGTCTTCCAGGCGCTGGCCAGCAGGTCGAGTAAAGATTCATTGTTCAAAATGGGCCTGTTGAGTAATCCCATGCTGGCTGCCATCGCCCTGCTGGTGGTCGCCCTGCAACTGGCCGTGATTTACGTTCCCTTCCTGAGCGGCTTCTTCGATGTGCTCCCCCTAAGCGCCTGTGACTTATCCATTGCGGCTGGGGCAGGAGTTTTGGTGTTCGTGGTAATGGAGTTAGAGAAAGTTTTCAAAAAGAATTAACCTCGCTGGTCGAGTAGGTCGAGCGTTCTTCTCGATCGTATCGAGACCAAGCGCAGAGCAATTTTCTGCTATTTGGAGATTACTGTGCACTACTGGTCTCGATACGCCCCGACGAACACGGGGCTACTCGACCAGCGCGGTCAAACATAAAAAGGAGCCGCTGGCCTGCTCGCGACTCCCTTTTTCCTTCTCACTTTTTACGAACAGCGTTCAGCGATCAGCTACCTGCTGAGCGTTTATAGGCTCTTTATCCATTCAATTGTTCGCTGAACTTTTTGAATTGCCTGTTGTGCACCGGCGCCATAACGCTGGAAATTTTTGATAGCGGCATTGGCATAGAGTAAGGCATCATCTTTTCTACCTTGTGGTGCAATAGCTAATGCAACGTTTTCTTGAAATAATCCTGCATTGAAATAATTTCCTCCCATTTCACAATACTTGATTGCTTTGTTGTAATGCTCCAGCGCCCGCTCCAAATCGCCGGCATCAGCGTAAATGTTGCCGAGTTGGTTGTGTGTTACGGCCAGGTCATCCACCGCATCCGGCGGCAGGAGCGCCAGGGCCTGCTGGTAGTAGTCCACGGCGGTGTTGAGATGCTGCAACAATTCTTCTTCCGTCTTTCCTTCTTTCTTTGCATCCTTGAAGCGTTCGTAGGCAACAGTTCCAAGTTGCAATAGATCTAAACCTTGTCCTTTTTTATCATTTGGATTTTCGAGTTCCAAAGCGCGTTGATACCAGCGTTCGGCTTCGTCCAGGTCGCGCAGGGCGGGCAGGTTTTTGTAGGCGTGCCCGAGGTTGAAGACTAGGACTGCTTCGGCAGGTCTGTCACCGATTTGTTGGTAGATAGGAATTGTTTCTTTGTAGTTATCGGCGCATTCAGGTTTGGCCTGTTCACGCTGGATGTGCCCAAGTTGCTCGATGGATACCGCCAGCGTCCGCAGCGCATTCTTCTCGCCTGCGTTCAGCGATTCCGGCGGGCAGGCCAGCAGGGGCTCGGCATCCCGGCGATCCCATTCCACGCAGACGCGCTGGAGCCGCTCGGCTTCGGCCCAGTTGCGTTCTTCATTGGCCAAGAGCACACGATGTTGTGTAACCAGGCTCCACTGCTCTTCGCGCCCCGGCAGCGGCAGGTCGTCCGCGCCGACAAAATCCGGGGCGATCTCCTCCACCAGGCGCCGCCACTCGGCCCGGCGGCCGGTGTGGGTGTAGAGGGTGCGCAGTCCTTGCATGGTGCTGGTGATGCGCCAGTACCAGCCGTGTTGCTGGGCGAGAGCGCGAGCATGCAGCAGGTTGGCTTCCTCGGCCCGCAGCAGGGGGATCACGTCACGATTGCCGTCTCCGTATTGATCATGATAGTAGTTCCCGAGTTCGCCCATGGCCTCGACGAAGGCGCGTGTTGCGCGCAGGGCAGGTGCCCCTTCCACCGTCTCCCGATTCCCAATTCCTTGTTCGCTTGCCCCGACCTGCGCCTCGGGAATCGGGAGTTGGGAATAGTATTCGTCAAACAATCCCTTGAAAAACCACGGCAGGGCAGGGTGGATGGTGTAGTAGCCGCCACCGTGGGCGGTGAGCAGGCCGATTTCGGAGGCACGGTCTAGAAGACTGTTGAAAGTTGAAGGTTCAAGGTTGGAAAGTTCGGGCAGGGAGTAGTTTTCCCCAGTTATCATTTTTAAGTTGCCCATTTGCCATAAAGTTCGAACTTGAACAAATCCTTGAAAGAAATGTAGCAAGGCTAATATTTTGCGCTCTTCTTCTAAAAAGGCCGTTTCGAAGCCATAAGAGAGCGATGCACCCAACGATTTCGAGCGGCCTTCGCTGGTTTCATCTTCGAATACCCCCTCGCCTTTTTGCAGCTTGTTGAGATACTCGTACACCTGCTTTTTGGTTTCGATGCCATCCCGCAAGGCCTGGCCGACCACCACCGTGATGGTCAGCGGGTTGCCCTGGGTGAATTTTAGCAGCGGTTTCCAGTCTTCCACGGCGGTCATCTTCTTGCCCAGTTTGTCCGCCAAGGCGCGCGCCAGTTGCACGCGTTCCTGCATCGGCATGGGTGGCAGCATCACGCGCGCGGGCAGGTCGCCCAGCCATTTCGTCTCATCGCGGCGGGAGGTGAGCAGGAATTTTGATTTTGTATCTTGGGCTGATTTTAGGAATTCTTTGAGTTCTTGTTGCTCACTCTCAGTCCATTTCGATGTTGTTCCTCTTGGGAACCCGTTAATTGGCTCAACATTGTCCCATATCCAAAGAGTAGGGATGACATCAAGAATTGTGAGGACAACGTTTTTGCGCATTTTTGTATCGAATGCACCCCACTTGATATTGTTTGCCTCGATCACTGGCCTGAAATGTTCTTCGAATTGATCAAAAACACGTGCAAGAGTCAACGGGCGGTCGCTGGTTCCGATGTCAAATGTTGTGTATAGGACGGTGCCCTCAATTCCGCCCGTTTGTTGGTACCAGCGGGCGAATTCGGCGGCGGTCATGGTCTTGCCGCTGCCAGCATAAGCGTGCAATAAAACCACTTGATGTTTATCAAAAGCACGGTCGAGTGCCAGCAGGGTCTCATCGCGGCCGTAAAAGCCCACGTCCGGGCGCGGCAGGTCGTCCGCGGGTTTGGAGGTTTGTGTGATGTCGATCCGTAGGGGCGCAGTCCCCGTGCCCGATGGTTTGGGGAACAATGAAATCGGCACGGTCTCGTATACGACCGGCACGCTCCAATCTTGCAAGGGTCGCGGCTCGAAGGCGATCTCGCGCAGCGGCTGGGCGGCCAACTGCTTGCGTCCCATGCTGACCGCCTCGCCCAGGGTCTGTCCCGAGGCTAATGCGGCGTACAGGTCAGCTACGAACTGAGCCGCGGTTACCACGTAGACGTTGTAGCGCATAGCTACCACGCCTGCCACGCCTGCGTCCATCACCTCCTGAGCCAAAGAACCAAAGGCGCGTACCTGGGAATGCACATCTTCCACAGCTTCGGGTTGTTCCTGAATATCGGCATGTGCCGAGCGGCAGGCGTTCAGCACCAGGACAGGTGTATCGGTATCCGCGAGCAATTTTCCCAGTGAGGGGCCATCGACTAGCTGCACGTTTTCATCTTGGCCTGATCCTGGATTTTCAAAAAATAGATAGCCGTGTGAACCTTCTCGCGGTCCGCCTAGCATCAGTGGAATCAGGCTTCTCAGGTAGTCAGAGGGCTTATCTGCTTTGTAGTCTAAATAGCCGCCGTGACCATCGAAATGAACAATGTGATAGGGTTTGCCCTGGGATTTTGCGTTTTGGAGAACACGACTCAATTGTTCAAAGGTCGGCGGGCGTAGAACATCCAATTCAAACGCTTCCGTGGCTTCATCTCCCAACCCCTTTAGTAAACGACTGGCAACTGAACGAAAGGGTACATCTTCCCGGCCACCGGGCCTGCAAATGACGAGCAGGATACGAATTTTATCGGCCTGCTGGGCTTTGTCTGCCTTTTGTGCCGCTTTGGTATAGGCGCGCACGAAGGCTTTGGCGCATAATGCCAATACTGCATCTGTCTTTGGGTCACGCAACAGTTCCCAGGGCAGGGCATTGGCACCCTGCACATCAGTCGAAATCTCTACGCGGGTTTTATCGAGTTTATGCCGTAGGGTGGCCCACAAATCACGGGCATCGTCGTTGCCTTGAAAAACTTTCTTGAAGAGTTCAATTCCCAATTCGCTCAAGCGCTTCTCGACACGTGAAGCGATCTCCGGCGCCGGGTCAAGCGGATATTGCAGGTAATCTTCGAGGTACCAACGTATGTCCACGTGATCTTCTTTTGTGAATTGATATGGGAATTTTACGTCAGCGGTCTGCCGTGAACCGTCATCGTCCTCGAACGCGATTTCGATGCGGTATTGATCTTCGTTCTCGATATGTTGTGTCAGGCGCAGCAAAGGCATGACGGCCTCCCCTTCCCTGGTTGATGGTGTCCGATAGGAATATTCTACAACAAAAACAGGGGGTGTTACATTTCAATTGAAGTACCAGACCTGACAGGTTTTAAGAAACCTGTCAGGTCTTTGCTTGTATTCAAAAACGCCAGCGACGGGTCAGGTCACTGGCATTTCAGGCTACTTATCGTATTTGGCTTTTTCCTCGGCCGTTTGTCTCTTTTTCCTCTCAGGAATGAGTTCGATCAGTGACCGAAGGGCGCGATTGACACTCTCTGAATCAGGAAAATAGTCACGCACATCGGGGTCGAGAGTCACAGTGCCTTCTTTTGGCTCAAACTGCTGGATGGTTACTGTGCCATCTTCGTTTGTGATGCGTACGGTGTATCCCTGCTGCATGGCGCGATAATATTTGCCGCGCACGCCTTTTTTACCCTTGAAATCATATTCAGGCAGCATATCGTCTTGATCTGGTGGAAGGCTATTGGTTTTCTTCATAGGTTTTACGTTCAGATAAAGTTGCTTTTCGACAACTAATGATGCGGACAATTATCCGGTTATCTTTCTCATCAGGTTCGGTATGCACAACGAGTAAAACACGTTCCAACTCTGACATACCAATACTGATAAATCGATCTTCGGTTTGTGAATGAGGTTCATCCGAGAAGGTTACAAGAAGCGGATCGCGGAAAACGGTGCATGCTTCATCGAAACTGACTTTGTGCTTTTCAACATTGATACGCGCTTTTCTCGCATCCCACTCGAAGATGAGTTCCATATGCAAAAATTATAGCACTATAACCGTAGTCCACTATGCCTTACCAGCCTCGCAATTTCGTTGGTCTGACCCGAATCGCCAGAGAATATTCTTTGCTAAAGCCTTCAGGGGTCATATCCAACTCTTTCATTCCGCTTTCGTATTTCTTGAAATAGGCAGGGATTTTATGTGCGGGTGGAACATCGGGATCGATCTCTGCTACTCCAAGGAAGACAATCACATCCTCATCAGCCTTCGCATCTGCTGTGTTGAAATGCAAGGCCACATTGGGATGTTCCTTCAAATGTGCCACCTTGTGCGTGTCCGGCTGGCTGAAGATAAGGAAGCTATCCTCCTCCCAGATGAACCAGACCGGCCTGGGCTGCGGTGTCAGGTCCGCGCCGACGGTAGTGAACCAGATGAAGTATTCCCCTTCGAGATGCCGTTTTGCTTTTTGTCCAAATCCAGTTGTGAAGTCGATCATTTGAACTCCAGTCTCTTGGTGAAGTCTTACTCAATCAAAGCTTTGACTCTTTGCAAAACCAATATCATAACCTCATCGGGTAAAGTACAAGCCTTTTCAGCATTGCGCGCTCTCCAATCAAGGCTTTTGACCTGGTCTGATAGGATCACTCCGCTGACCGGCAATCCATCCGGGATCGTCACTTCGAACGGATACCCTTTTACCTGACTGGTGATTGGGCATAACAACGCCAATCCCACTTTGCTGTTATAAGCTTTTGGACTTAAAACAAGAGCAGGACGACGTCCCGCCTGTTCGTGCCCGGCCTGCGGATTGAGGCTGATCCAGACCACATCTCCACGTTCGGGGACGTAGGCCATTTCACCAGGCCTCGTTCCCCACAGGCTCGCCCGTATCGACCGAAGTGTGCAGGTTTTCCGGCTTCACCTCTGCAAGCAAATCTTTCAGGGTAGGGGCCTCCTCAGGGGCCGGTCGGATAATGAGCTTGCCGTCTTCCAAGGTCAGTTCAATGTCAGTGCGATATTCGAGCCCCACCTCCTTGATAAAGGATTTGGGAATGCGCACCGCGTAGCTGTTGCCCCATTTTTGAAGGGTTGTTTTCATGGTCAAATCTCCTGTATCTACAATGATGATACATCCAAGATAGAATTTTGGCAAGGGATTAATAGCGCCAGCTAGGGGGTATATCCCTGGTATTGGCAGGAATATCCAAATGAATAATCCCTGAAACTCACCTGGAAATCGGAGTAATTAGTCATATTTCATCCATGACCAACATCACTTGCATTGTACGAGTTAGCACAATAAAATCTATATAACGGACAAAATTTACCTTTATTGCAAGTGAGGATCTCATGCAAATTACACGCCAAGCTGACTATGCCGTTCGCGCCGTACTTCATCTAGCCCGCATTAATGGGAGCCAGCGTGCTGCTACCAGCCAGGTAGCGCAAGAACAGCACATCCCGCCATCCTTTTTGGCGAAAATCATTTCCCAGCTCTCGATTGCCGGCCTGCTGCACACCTCCCGCGGTGCGCGTGGCGGCGTGACGCTGGCCCGCGAGCCCAAAGCCATCACTTTGCTCGAAGTCATCGAGGCGATTGATGGTCCCATCATGCTCAATGAGTGCGTGGGTGATGGCAGTACATGCACATTTGCTGAGGATTGCCCGCTGCGTCCTGTGTGGTGCGAGGCGCAAAAGGAATTGGTGACACG
>JAFGKO010000040.1 GCA_016928525.1 Anaerolineales bacterium
CAATATTTCCCCTAACTCTGATAAAATCCGTCCATGTTTCGAATGCGCTCATTTTTCCTGTTCACGTTTCTTTTGGCTATGGCTTCCCTTGCCTGCCAGATTTCTCTGCCGCTTGCCTCGACGTCAACCCCAGCAGCACAATCGGGCGATACCTTGTTCTATGATGGTTTTTCCAACCCGGCTACCGGCTGGGAGCGTTTCACTTCCGCCGAAGGGACGATGGATTACGATGGCAGCGGATATCGCTTTCTGGTCAATGCTTTGCAGGCCAATTTTTGGTCCACGCCGGGGAAGTCCTTCAAGGATGTCCGCCTGGAAGTGGACGTGGCCAAGCTCAGCGGCCCAGACGAAAACCGCATCGGTTTGCTGTGTCGCTTCGTTGAGGGCAATTATTATTTTTTCATGGTCAGCAGCGACGGCTACTACACCATAGGGAAATATATCGGCGGCAACGCCATCCAGCTTGGCCAGAGCGAGATGCAGTATAACGAATCAATCCATACTGGTCTGGCGGTCAATCACCTGCGCGCGGATTGTGTCGGTAACAGCTTGACGTTTTATGTCAACGGCAACCCAGTCGCGCAGACGCAGGATGCTGATTTCCCCGCAGGCGATGTCGGCCTGCTGGCAGGGACGTTCAGCCAGCCGGGCGTGGATGTGATCTTTGATAATTTTGTGGTTTTACAGCCTTAATCAAACCACAGATAGACACAGATAAACGTTTTTAGTTTGATGAACAGGGAGGGGTAAAATGCCTTCGCAAGATGTGAATGAGATAACTCAAAAAATCATTGGATGTGCATTTGAAGTTAGCAATACACTTGGCATTGGATTTGTCGAAAAAGTTTATGAAAATGCTCTTGCGCATTTGATTCACAAGGCCGGTTTGAAAGTGGTACAAAAGTATCCAATCAAAGTCACTTTTGATGGAATCATGGTTGGCGAATTTGTTGCTGATCTACTGGTAGAAGACAGAGTTTTGGTAGAGTTAAAGGCAGTTTCTATGTTGGTGAACGAGCATACAGCTCAAGCATTGAATTATCTTCGTGCAAGCGGCCTTGAAGTATGTTTGCTCATCAATTTTGGTAAACCCAAAATCGAAATCAAACGCCTGCTCCCTCATATTAATTGGAAAACAACGAAGCCATAAATCCCAATTTATCAACCTATCCAATTTATCTGTGTTCATCTGTGGTAGAAAAAAAGTATGAAAGTTTATCTGGATACTATTGGTTGCAGACTCAACCAATCGGAAATAGAAACGATGGCGCGCCAGTTCCGCGCGGCCGGGCATGAAATCGTTGGCACGGCGGGCGAAGCGGATATGGCCGTGGTCAATACATGCACGGTTACCTCGCAGGCTGCGGCCGATTCGCGCGGCGCGATCCGGCGCATTGCCCGCGCGGGTGTGGGCGAGATCGTCGCTACCGGCTGTTGGGCCACCCTCCAACCGGAAAAAGCGGCTTCTTTACCCAATGTTCTGCGTGTAGTGAACAATGTGCACAAAGACGACCTTGTCCCTGAAACTTTAAACCTTCAACCTTTCGACCTCGAACCCATCGCCCGCCAGCCGCTGCCCGGATTGCGCCAGCGCACGCGCGCTTTCATCAAGGTCCAGGACGGCTGCGACAACCACTGCACCTTCTGCATCACCACCATTGCGCGCGGCGAGGGACGCTCCCGCCCGCTGGCGGATGTGATCGCGGACATCCAGTCCGCGCTGGATGGCGGGACGAAGGAGATCGTGCTGACAGGTGTGCATCTCGGTTCGTGGGGTCAGGAGTGGAACTGCCATTTGCGCGACCTGGTCAGGGCTATTTTGGAGCACACCGACACGCCGCGCCTGCGCCTGTCTTCGCTGGAGCCCTGGGACCTGGACGCGGATTTCTTCTCACTGTGGGATGACGAGCGGTTGTGCCAGCACCTGCACCTGCCCTTGCAATCAGGATGCGCGTCCACGTTGCGGCGCATGGCGCGCAAGACCACCCCCGCCTCGTTCCGGGACCTGGTAACTGCTGCCCGTCAAATCATGCCGGAGGCGGCCATCACGACCGACGTCATCGCCGGATTCCCTGGCGAAACGGACGAGGAGTTTGGCGAGTCTCTCGCGTTCGTCCGCGAGATGGACTTTGCGGGTGGGCACGCCTTTACCTACTCGCCTCGGCCCGGGACCGCGGCAGCGCGCCTCGGGGGTCAGGTCAGGCACGAGGTGCGGAAAGAACGCAATGCCATTTTACGGGAATTATTCAAAGAGGGGGCAAAAGCTTATTGCCTGCGCTTCGTCGGGCAGGAAACATCCGTCCTGTGGGAATCGGTCACGCAGGTGGACGGCCGGGGCTGGCAGATGGAAGGCCTGACGGGAAACTATTTACGCGTGGGGGCGGTCGCGCCACAACCGCGCTGGAATCACCTGGATCGCGTGAAGCTTACCCGCCAGACGAAAGACGGTTTGGTCGGTGAAATTCTCTGACCAAAATTATTTTCTAAATCAGCTCTAACATTCAAACTCGGCAGAACGTCCCGCAGGTTTCTGAGCAGAAAATGGTTGCTCCGTTCAGACCAGCGGGACGGTTATTACAGATTTTGATCAACTCTCAGTAGCGCATCAATTTCATTCATCTGTTCCTGCGTGAGCGGGCCGAACGCCATGGCCCGGGCGTTTTCTTCCGCCTGCCGGGCGTTCTTGAAACCGGGGATGGGGATGGTTCTGTCGCTACGTTCCCAGATCCAGGCCAATGCACCCTGTGCCAAGCTGCGCCCGTGGCTGGTCAGGATTTCGCGGACAGCATCCAGTTTTTGCAGGTGCTCCTGCGAGGGTTTTCCATCCTTGAACCAGATGTACCAGGGCACGTGCGAGCGCACATCGTCTTTGGCAAACTGGGTGTCCGCGTTGTATTTGCCGGTCAGCACACCCATGGCCAGCGGACTGCGGTTGAGCACGGCCAGGTTCTCTCGCTCGCACAGTTCCAACATGGCGTCATCGCAGCGGAAGAGATTCAACTCATTCTGGACGGCAGTGCAGTGCGGGCCTTTCGCGAAGGCCTCGACGCTTTCCAGCACGTCCGTGCTCCAGGCATAGCCGCGGATTACCCCTTCTTCCACCAGCGCCTC
The DNA here is from genome assembly GCA_016928525.1 of Anaerolineales bacterium. The sequence goes on from JAFGKO010000040.1 coordinate 3,112, forward strand.
CAACGTCTCACGGACTGGCTCGGCCTCGTCCGCCGGATGGCCCCAAATGTGGAATTGGTACAAATCGACATAGTCTGTGCCCAACCGGCGCAGGCTGGCCTCGAGCGCCTGGCGGATGTATTCCGGGCGCGCGTCGGTGCCGACTAACATCTGACGTTCAGTATCGATCACGTTTCCAAACTTGGTTGCGATGATGACCTGGTCCCGCCGTCCCTTCAGCGCCTCGCCTAGGACCTCTTCGCTATGCCCGGTGCCGTAGGCGTCAGCCGTATCGAAGAAGTTCACACCCCAATCCATTGCGCAGTGAATAGCCCGGATGGACTCGTTGTCGTCCACCTCTCCCCAACCGATAGGTTTGCCTTCCGCATCGTAGAACGGACCGCCAATCGCCCAGCAGCCCAGTCCAAGTGCGCTGACCTGGAGACCGGATCGCCCCAAGGTTCTATAGAATGCTGTAGTTACCTTCATAAATCTTCTCCTGTTGGTATGATGATTGCCTTATCTGCTATGCAGGGCATGTCCCTCCCAGACGACGCGTTGAGCAACAATTTACTGGTTGACAGAGTTTTACGGGTGTTGGCTGGGTGGAATATTCCCAAATTTCTGCTTGGATGTAGGCCATCCCAACTGCGCGCGCAACAGAAGTGCGGTGATGGCCGTCTTCAACGAAATATTGCTCTCCAACCTTGTGTGCCCGAATGGGTGACCATGCCTCAGTGCTTAAACTGAGAAAGACATCGACCCAACGGTCACGCAAATGTTTATGGAGTGGACGAAACCTGTTATCGAAATCGCCTTCCCTGCCAATTGTACCGACGATCTTATCGACCGGGATTTCTTGCACCCCAACAAACTTTTTGTTGACGCTGGCACGCGATGCTTTGGAAAAGCTCTCCAGCCGAGTTTGCCTGCGGGAGAGTTTTGCCCAGGCCGCGCGGAAGCGCAGTGTATCAAATGCGTTTATCGCGGTATTACGATCTCTGGTAAGAGGGATCAGGGTAAACATGTAATGTATCCTTTCTTGTTACAGGCGGACAATTTTCCTGTGGCGTTCACCTATGAACACTCGCAGTTTTTTTGTAACCGCAGGCGGAAAAAGAACCGCTTGTGAGTCTTTTGCTTGGGTTGGGGGGCAGGTTTGCTGATTTTTACTTCGTCAACCTGCGATCTGCATTTCTCCTGTTGGGCTTTCATGTCTCTTTCAGCTGTCAGGATCATAAATACGAGAGGGTTCATGGGGTCTCCTTACGAATCTTTGCAACCGGTTGCATTTGAGCCTAAAAAAAGATTCGTTATGCCGATTTACGCACGATCAGCTCTACCGGGATAGTTACATTCGTCACCATGCCAGTTTGTAAATATTGGATCAGGTTTTGGGCTAATATTTTGCCTGCCATCGGGATATTCTGGCGAATGGTGGTTAACGGCGGGTTACTGTACTCGGCAATCGATAAGTCATCATAGCTAGCAACGGCAATATCTTCCGGCACGCGGTATCCCTGCTCGCGGATCACATCCATTGCAGAAATGGCCATCATATCGCTGTTGATAAAGACCGCATCCATGTCATGGGCTTGTTCCAACAGCTTGGCCATCGTCGCTGCGCCCGAAGTGTTCGAAAAATCTCCGTAGGCGATCAATCCAGAGTCGACGTTTCTCCCGGCTTCCTTAAGCGCTGCTTTATAACCTTGATAGCGGTGCTGTACCTCCAACTCTTCAGCGGGGCCACCCAGGAAGGCAATTCGTTTTCTACCGATCTGAACCAAGTGCGTTGTAGCCAGTTTTCCGCCATTGAAATTATCGCTGGTAACCGATGGATAGCTCTGATTGGGTTGTGGTACGCCCCATGCGATGAACGGCGCACCCATTTCCAGCAGAGTCTTAATGTGATATTGCTTGCGCGAGGAGGTCATCAGGATGAAGCCGTCTACGCGGCCGGTATCGAGATACTGTCGCGCCCATTTCGTGTCATGCGGGTCTACATGGATGACAAGCATATCGTAGCCATTTGCGTGCAGGCCGCTGGAAATGCCGCCCATGATCTCCAACCCAAACAAGTCTGCTACGGAGAATTCCTTGTGATAGGCGTGGGTAACGAAGGCTATGGTCCGGCTTTGCTTCAGGCTAAGTCGACGGGCCGGGGCATTGATTTGAAAATCGTGTTGCCGCGCGATGGAACGAATGCGTTCTTTTGTCTCTTGCCCGATGAGGGGACTGTCGTTTAACGCACGGGAGACAGTTGATTTCGATACGCCTGCCAGGCGGGCGATATCAGCGATGGTTTTAACCGGCTTTTTCAGCATCAATTTTCCTTGGTTTATGCAACCGGTTGCATTGTATAACATATAAAATCAGATGTCAAGGGCAATTGTGCCGAAATGGGATGGTATGGGCAGGTTGAAGGGCATTCTGAACGTCTAACGTTCACACTGTCAATAAGGGACATTCGTCACTTTTGGAAGATTCGATGGGATTGTATAATACTTGTACAATTCTTCACAGAAATCTACCGGAGGAGTACCCTATGACAGCTCAGTTAATTGACGGAACTGCTATTGCGAAAAGCGTCCGCGAGGAAGTAAAGGAGAAGGTCGCCGCTCGTCTTGCGGCTGGCAAGTCACAGCCGGGCCTGGCCACAGTGCTGGTCGGTGAGCGCGTTGATTCGGCTACCTATGTCAGCATGAAGCAAAAAGCCTGTGCGGAACTGGGGATGACATCTTTTCATCACCCGGTCCCGGCGGATATCAGCCAGGAAGACCTTGAAAAACTGATCAAAGAATTGAACGCCGACCCGAAGGTACATGGCATCCTGGTGCAATTACCTCTGCCCGATCACCTGGATGAAGAGCGTGTCCTACAACTTATCAGCATCGAGAAGGATGTGGACGGTTTCTCCCCGATCAACATTGGCAGGTTAGCGCAGAAAGGCCGCGAGCCGTTGTTCGTTCCATGCACACCCTATGGCTGTATTTATCTCTTGGAGAAAGCTGGTGTGAAGATCGAAGGCGCGAACGCTGTGGTGCTTGGCCGGTCGAATATCGTGGGCATGCCCGCGGCCTTGTTGCTGATTGGTAAGAACGCCACCGTTACCGTCTGCCATTCGCGCACGAAGGATTTACCCGGCGTGGTGCGCCAGGCTGATATCCTGATTGCGGCCATCGGTCGCGCCGAGATGGTACGCGGTGACTGGATCAAACCCGGTGCAGCCATCATTGACGTGGGCATCAACGGCATCCCGCTCTTCAATGAGGATGGCTCCCCGCTGATCAGCGAGAAAACCGGCAAACAGCGTCAAAAACTTGTTGGTGATGTCAACTTCGAAGAGGCCAAGGAAGTGGCTGGCTATATCACCCCCGTCCCTGGCGGGGTTGGCCCGATGACCATCGCCATGCTGATGGCAAACACCCTGCGCGCCGCGGAGATCCAGGACGGCGAGTAAGTCAGTTTTCAGTAATCAGATTTCAGTATGCAGTGAACCCGCTGGAATTAATCGGCGGGTTTTTTTGTTGCTTTTCTTCATCCCTGGCGACGGCGGGTTGCAAGTGCCACCAGGTCGGTAGCGATTGCTTGTATAACCTCATCAGGCACGCCATCCTGGGCTTTGGATTGGACGCGCAGGTCGATGCTGTCATTGACGTAGTCCACAGCCACAAATTTTCCATCCCCTGACAGGGCGATTTCCGTCGAGAACCAATCCAGGCGGCAGATCGAGGCAATTTTAGCGGTAACCAGCCGCAAAGGAGAGAGACCGAAGCGTAGTTCGTCATCCGCCTGGAGAGGGGCAAAGAGGTGCGTTTCCGGATCCCACCAGCAAGGGTGAATCGCCCCGTCTACGTAGTAAACGCGGAACCAGGCTTTTC
>JAFGKO010000041.1 GCA_016928525.1 Anaerolineales bacterium
GATTGCCGCGCGCAGGTTGGCGAGGCGGTCGCCCAGGTTGGTGCCCAATGCGATGTAGACGGTATGTTTCACAAGGTGATTATATTCCAGTCACTGAGGATGGGAGGCGGAATAATTAAAATACTCCCGGCCATCGACCGGGAGCAGCATTGGTCTTGATCGGGAAGCCCGTTATCTTAGAACAACGGATGCCTGTTTGATTTTTTCAAACATCTTGCGCACGCTGTCGATCTCATCCTGATTGACCGTGTGGCCCATCCCGGGATAAGTGCGGAAATCGACACTGGCACCCATTTTCTCGAATACGTTGGCTGTAGCGCTGATAAAGTCGTGTGCTACCCAGGGATCGATGTCACTGCCGCCGATGAAGACGGGCATCCCGTCAAAAGAGCCCGGATAATTGCGGGGCATACCGCGAGGTCCGATCAGGGCGCCGCTGAAGACGAACAGGCCGGCGTATTTCCTGGCGTTACGAGCGACGTATTCCGCAGCCAGGCATGCGCCTTGGGAAAAACCTCCAAAAACGATCTGCTGGTCAGAAAAACCTTTTTCGCGAGCTGCCTCTACCAGCGAATCGACGGTTTCCAAAGCGGAAGACAGGTCAGGCTCGTTCGCCTCGAGCGGGCCAAAAGCAGTGTTGGGATACCAGCGGTTCAACGCCGCCTGCGGGATCAAGAAACTGAGACCCTCCATCTGGAGGGTCTCTGCAATCGGCAGCATCGACTCAGCGGTAGCCCCGCGACCGTGCAGCAGGATGACGACCAGTTCCGCATCTTCGAGCTCGTCGCCAAAATTAATTACGGGTTGTCGCTGATGGATGTTTGCTGTCATTTACGCTTATGCTCCAATGGGTGTCAACCCGGCTTCGATTTGCTCGCGGCGATCTTCCAGGAAAGGCGGTAGGACCAGTTTCTCGCCCAGGTTTTCCAGGGCTTCATCGATGGCAAAGCCGGGACCGTCGGTGGCGATTTCGAACAGGATACCATTGGACACGCGGAAGTAGATCGATCGGAACCAGAAGCGGTCGATCAAGCCACTGACGCTCAGGCCTGCTTCCGTTAAATGGGCATGCCACTTCTTCTGCGATTCAAAGTCCCTGACCCGGAAGGCGACATGATGCATGCCGCCCGCGCCCAACCGGCCGCGCCCTAGAGTGGGCTGTTCCAACAGCCAGATTTCAGATCCGGCGTCGCCGTTTTGTCGGGTGGTGTAAATGACCACATTCGACGCCCGGTCGATCCATTGCGCGCGTTCCACTTCTTCGAAATTCAGGATCTCCGTGAAGATCATCTCCAGTTGATCGATTGAGGAGATGGAAAGAACGATGCTATAAAAGCCACGCAGGGCATACTCATTCGGGATATCGGGGCGCTGCCAGATTTCACCCTCGAATGCTGCGCCGCGGTCATTGACCAGGTACAGCTGTTGGCCTTCGGGGTCTTCGAACGGCAACAGTTCACGCCCGGCAAAATCAGTGATCTGGTCATGCCGTATACCATATTCATCGAAACGTCCCGCCCAGAAGTCAAGCGCCTGGCGGCTGGCCACGCGGAAAGCTGTTCCGGCAATGCTGTCGCTGCCGCGGACATTCGGACCGATATAGGGCCAATCGAAGAAGGTCATGTCGGTACCAGGTGAGCCTGCTTTGTCTGCATAGAAGAGATGATAAGCAGAGACATCATCCTGGTTGACCGATTTCTTTACCAGACGCAAACCCAGTACCTGGGTATAAAATTCGACATTATCAGCGATCCTAGCGCTGACCGCCGTGACGTGATGGAGTCCATTCAATTGCATTTCGCACCTCTAATTCAGAATTTGTTTTCAGTGTTTTGATGCAGGAAAACAAGAAATTCTTACCCTATTTGTCCATTTAAAATCGAATTAATGCACAGATAGTTGTGCGAAGGGTAGACACTCACTTGAACTTATCGGGTGGCGAAACTCGAAGGAAATCTCCACGTAAATAGTGATATAAAGTACGCGGTTCATTTCATTGTAAAATTGATTAAATAACCCAGGAGCCCTCATGCCCGCCTCACCTGCCATCGAAGTCCTGAACCTGCACAAATCCTTTGGCGAGACCAAAGCCGTGCAGGGCGTGGATTTTACCGTCCAGCAGGGGGAGATTTTCAGCCTGCTTGGCCCGAACGGGGCCGGGAAAACGACCACCATCTCCATGCTGTCCTGCCTGCTGCGCCCGGACCAAGGCGACGCGCGCGTGATGGGACATTCCATCCGCGGGGAGCAGATGGGCGTCAAGTCGGTGTTGGGAGTCGTCCCGCAGGAGATCGCCCTATACGAAGACCTGACCGCGCGCGAGAACTTAACCTTCTGGGGCAAGATGTATAACCTGCGCGGGTCGGCGCTCAAGGCGCGCGTGGACGAGGTGCTGGATGTCATCGGGTTGCAGGATCGGGCCAAAGAACGGGTGGGCAAGTATTCGGGTGGGATGAAGCGGCGCGTCAACATCGGGGTGGCGCTGCTGCACAAACCCCAGGTCATCTACATGGATGAGCCCACTGTCGGCATCGATCCGCAGTCGCGGCGCAATATCCTCGAC
>JAFGKO010000042.1 GCA_016928525.1 Anaerolineales bacterium
AAACCAGGACTTGGGTGTGGTCAAACGGCTTCGCAAGAAGCAGATACCCGCTCTTGCCCTGTCGAGCGCTTAAGTTATGACAGATGTCTGATGCCAATAACTTGGTGGTCGGGGACACGAATGGCAAGCGAGACGTCTTTGCTTATGATCAGCAAACTAGACAAACAGTGCGAGTTTCGGTAGCTTCCAACGGTTCCCAAGGTGACGAGGAATCGTTCAATCCATCCATATCATCCGATGGACGTTACGTTGCATTTGTTTCTGGTGCTAGCAACTTGGTAAACGGAGATACAAATGGTTCGAGTGATATTTTCGTCCATGATCGACAAACAGGGCAGACTACACGAGTCTCGGTAGCTTCCGATGGAACGCAGGGAAACAGTCTTTCTGATAATCCAACGATCTCCGCCGATGGGCGCTTCATAGCATTCACTTCTAATGCCAGAAACTTAGTGAGCGGGGATACGACTGGTGATGACGTTTTTGTCCATGATCGACAAACGGGGGAGACAACACGCGTTTCGGTGGCTTCTGACGGAACAGAAGGGAACAATACTTCGTTTACATCTTTCACTCAATTCATCTCTGCCGACGGGCGCTATGTAACGTTTTGTTCCTATGCAAATAACCTGGTAGATGGAGATACTAATGGTTGGGCAGATGTTTTTGTCCATGATCGGCAAACGGGACAGACTACGCGTGTTTCAGTGACTTCTGACGGCATACAAGGGGATGGAAATTCTTATGAGGCATCCATTTCAGCCGATGGACGTTACGTTGCATTTAATTCTTATGCCAGCAACCTAGTGACCGGGGACACGAATGGTAAGCAAGATATTTTCGTCCATGATCGACAAACAGGGCAGACTACGCGAGTCTCGGTAACCTCCGACGGTACGCAGGGGGATGATACATCTGAAAGTCCAGCGATCTCTTCTGATGGACGCTACATAACATTCTCTTCTCTTGCCAGAAACTTGGCGAGTTGGGATACGAATAACACTTACGATGTTTTCATCCATGATCGGCAAACAGGGCAGACTAAATTAGTTTCGATAGCTTCCGATGGCACACAGGGAAACCTTGGTTCTGTAGGTTCATCCGTTTCCTCCGACGGGCGCTATGTGACATTCGGCTCTTACTCCACCAACCTGGTAAGCGGAGATACCAATGGATATTATGATATCTTCGTTCACGAGAATACTTTATCGGTAATATTACCCTGGACCATCATGGTATATCTCGATGGCGATAACAATCTCGATCCAAACTACTTCAATGTTTTCAATCAACTTGAAAATGCAGCTGATAATCCTAATGTAAATGTGATAGTCGCTTGGGATCGTTCTGGAAACAATAACTCAGCTTATTACAAAGTTCAATACGACACGAATGTAAGTCAGCTAGTAAATTATGTTGAGGGAGAAGATCGTTGGGATCAAGGTGAATTGAACATGGATGAACCTACCAGCCTTAGTGACTTCATAAATTGGGCGCGCACCAACTATCCTGCACAACATTATGCCTTGTTGATTTCAAATCATGGTACTGGTCTAAACGGTACAGCTATCGATGATACTAATGGTGGGGGTTTGATTTCTGTCAAGGGATTAGGAGATGCACTTGCTACAGCCACTTCAAATGGCAGCAACAAGCTTGATATCGTGTTTGCCGATTCGTGTCTGATGGCGATGATCGAGGATGGATATCAAATTCGCAACTATGCCAACATATATATTGCCAGTGAGAACTTACTATGGATACCAGGAAGTGGTACGCGCCCCTACTCAAGCTATGTCTCCGGTATTGCAGCCTCGACCACACCACAAGGACTTGCCACAAATATTCTAAGTGAATATGCGAGCTGGCTTGATGACACCTTTCCTGGGGAATATGGTTATACTCTTTCTGCCATAGATCTGAACGAAATTGATCCTTTGATTACAGCAGTTAATAATTTAAGTTCAATATTACAATCGCAACTGCCAACATATTCAAATCAAATTAGAAATGCTCGAAATGCCGCTCAGAAATTCGATTCTGTCAATCAAGGCTTGGAGTCTAATTTCATAATTGACAATTCAGATGAGTATGTGGACCTTTCTAATTTAGCATCAGAGCTAAAACAGAAAATATCCGATACCGATATTCAAAATGCCGCCCAAGATGTTACGAATGCTGTGAACACATATGTGATTGGAAATACGTCAGATTCAGGAAGCGAAGTTTATCCTAGCACGCAATTGGATCCAAATCACGTACACGGTGTCTCGATTTTCTTCCCAACAGGTGACTCTAAACGCAGTTTTTACAATGGGCTTAATCTAGATTTTGCTTCTGATGCCGTTTGGAACCCACTACAGAGTTCTCCTTCTTTATCGGCTGCAAGCATTACAGGGTGGGGATCATTCTTGGTGGAATATGTGTCTACTATCAACCCATCTGCTCCTGATGATCCCAACCCACCTGATCTAGCAGCTCCGCTTCTCGTTGGTGAATCTTTCCCCCATACAGATACATTCGTATCAATCGCATCCCAAGATGGCCATATCTTTGAACTACTTGAAAACCGCAACACCGGCTGGCGGTTCAACACCACCAGCGCCCGTTTCTACGTTGGAGACGATCGACGCAACAGACAATATCTCTCCATCCTCTCCTTCGATACCTCCTCCCTGCCCGACGACGCGGTCATCCTCTCCGCCACTCTGAACGTCAAACGCGTGAGAACCATCGGCACGGACCCCTTCGACACCCACGGCAACCTATTAGTGGAGATCGGTTCACCCTGCTTTGGGAACTCCTGCAAACTGGAAGCTTCCGATTTCCAGGCCAGCGCGCAGGATGTAGCCGGTCTCTTGAGCAGTTTCTCTGTGGATAACTGGCATAGCGCTGCACTTGGTGTAAATGCTTTTCTCTCCATCGATCTAACAGGTACAACCCAGTTCCGCCTGCGCTTTGAGCTGGATGACAACAACGACAGGGGTATGGATGCCATCCAATTCCTGAGCGGTAATGCTCCTGTGAATGATCGTCCACAGTTGATCATTGAGTACTATGTGCCATAGGCACATGTTTTGAAAGGATTACGTACCGTAAGGGAAGTATCCCGCGGGGACTACGTGCCGTAGAGATTTTGATCTGAAACGTGCAATAGGCGCAAAAGTTAACCTGTCAGCCAAGTCTGGCAGGTTAACTTTTTATGGAAAAAAAGTTTGTACGTTCCCCCACTCTTATCACCCGGTGTTTGTTATTTTTACATGAAAGCGTTCGGAAACTAGCGTAACGGTTGTGCAATCACGAGCAGAATCGTGAAAAGCAACAAGAAATTGAACATTACCGACTAAATAAGGATGGCGCAATCTTAAGCAACACCACCCACACCGTGCACTTCGAACACGGTGGCGGTACCTACATCGATGTCGATGCCATCGAGATCTTGCCTTAGCACGCAAAGTTCTTTGGGCAAAGCACCTGCAAAATACCAGGTGCACTAACACAAAATAAAGAGGCGACTCGTTCGAGTCGCCTCTTTATTTGCCAAGATATCCGCCTTGGCCATCATCTGACTTGGGACTGCGCGAAGTTATTCCAACTTCCCTTTCTCTCCTTGTAGCAACCGCCGGCGAGTAAATGCAATAAGACCGCCGGCATCGATGATCGCCTGGCGGGTTTCAGGCAGGGGAACGACAGCGAACGTCATGCCGCTGGTTTTGTTGATAAGCTTGTCGGGGTAGATTTCCAACTCGTCTCCCTCATCCGCCTCGATATCCGGGCAGATGACCGTTTGCAGGCCCAGGTTGATCGAATTCTGCAGGAAGATGCGCGCAAAGTGCCTCGCTACAATGACCAGATCCAATCCCTTCAAGCAGGAGGCAGCCTGTTCTCGGGAGGAACCGCAGCCGAAGTTCTTGCCAGCTACAACGAGGCTGCCCGCCGGGATTTCGCCCTTTTTCAACCGGGCGTTGAACTCAGCGTCATCTGCGAATGCGTACTGGGGTGTCTCTGTTGGCAACACGGTAGCCATGTAGCGTCCGGGATAAATGATGTCTGTAGATACGTCATCGCCCAATTTCAATACGACCTTAGCCATGCTAGCCTTCCTTTCGAGGATCGCTGATCACACCAGTCAGGGCGCTGGCGGCGGCCACCGCCGGGGAACACAGGTAGACTTCCGAGTTGGGATTGCCCATGCGGCCTTTGAAATTGCGGTTGGTGGTCGAGAGCGCCACCTCGCCATCGCCCAGCGCACCCTGATGAATACCCAGACAAGGCCCACAACCCGAGTTGGCCACGACCGCCCCAGCCTCCATTAGCGTGCTGATATAGCCCTTGGCCATGGCCTCACGGAAAATCCGCCCGGAAGCCGGGAAAACCAGCATACGCACACCTCGTGCCACCTTCTTACCGCCGAGGATATTGGCAGCGATTTCGATGTCGTCCAGGCGACCGTTGGTACACGAGCCGATCACGATCTGCTGGACCAGCGTCCCGAGCACCTCGCCGACCGGTTTGACGTTATCGACCGTGTGCGGGCAGGCGATTTGCGGCTCCAGCTTGGAAACGTCGATCTCGATGACCTGATCGTAAACCGCGTCAGGGTCTGGACTGACAGTTGCTACCGTTTCCTGAACCCCCGCCACCTCTCTGAGATAACGCAGCGTTTCATCATCCGGCGGGACGATGCCCGCCGTCGCGCCAGCCTCGACCGCCATGTTGCAGATCGTCAATCGCCCGGAAGTGTTCATCGTTTCGATGGCCGGGCCGTGGAATTCGATCACCTTGAAGTTGGCGCCCTCGGCGGAAAGCCTGCCGATCAGGTACAGGATCAGGTCTTTCGGCAATACATGTGCGGGGAACTTGCCCGTGACCAGCACCTTGATCGTGCCGGGCACTTCCACGTTCAATACCGTGCCCAGCGCCCAGACAGAGGCCATCTCGGTCGCGCCGATGCCAAACGCAAACGCGCCCAATGCGCCGTGGCTGGTAGTGTGGCTGTCCGTGCCGACCACGACACAGCCCGGACGGACATAGCCGTTTTCGGGCAGGATCTGGTGACAGATGCCGCCTTCATCGCCACGGATGTCATGGAGCCTGGCGATGCCCTGTTCACGGACGAACTCGCGCACCTTCTTCTGGTTGGTGGCGGTCTTGGCGCTCTCCGCCGGGACGCGGTGGTCGAAGATGATGGCGATCTTCGATGGATCCCAGACCCTGGCTTCCAGGCCGGTACCCTGGTAGATTTCGAGGAACTGGTTCAGCACCAGCGCCCCATTTTCATGCGACATGGCCAGGTCTACCTTCGGCTCGACCACCTCTCCCGCCCTGACGGCGACCTGGCCGCTAGCGCGCGCCAGGATTTTTTCGACCATTGTCATGCCCATAAATCTCTCCTTTTGTCATTGCGAGGAGCGAACGGAGTGAGCGACGAAGCAATCTCGGGTAATCAATAAACTATTCGTTATAGGAGATTGCTTCGGCGCCCTTCGACTTCGCTACGCTCCGCTCAGGGCTCCTCGCAATGACATATCAAATAACTTGTTTCTCCTTCAACACCTTCATCTCATCTGCCGTGAAACCCAACTCGCTCAGGATCGCTTCGGTATGCTCCGAAAGGCGCGGCGGCGGGGTCGTGATCTCGGCCGGGGTCTTGGAGAACTTGGCCGTCAGGTTGAAAATCTTGACCTTGCCAACGCCGGGCGCTTCGACCTCCTCGATGACCTGGCGGTGCGCGGCTTGCACAGAAGACAACGCCGCCTCCAAGCCGAGCACGTCGCCGGAGGGAATGCCCCTGGCATTGAGAACTTCCACCCAATGGGCGGTAGTTTCCTGCGTCAGTTTGGCTTCCAGCAACGGGGTCAGGAGGCTGCGGTTGGCCTTGCGCGTATCCCGTTCCTGGAAGCGCGGGTCCGTTTTCAGTTCGGGCAGTCCCACTTTGTCGGCCAGGTCTTCCCACTGCTCCTGCTTGTTGGCGGCGATATTGATGTAGCCGTCGCTGGTCTTGAACATCCCGGAGGGCGCGGCGGTGAAGTTGTCATTGCCCAGCAATGCAGGCTGCTGGCCGCCGATCAGCAGGTTGGCCGCTACCCAGCCCATCAGCGGCATGATCGAGTCCAGCAAGGCGATGTCGATGAACTGGCCTTCGCCGCTGCGTTCGCGATGGTACAGCGCCGCCATGACGGCAAAGGCGGCGTTCATCCCGCCGACCGTGTCGCAGACCGGGAAACCGGCCCGCAACGGGTTCAGGCGCTCGTCGCCGTTGACCGCCATCACGCCTGACAAACCCTGGATGATCTGGTCGTAGGCCGGTTTGAAGGCATCTGGGCCGGTCTGGCCGAAGCCGGAGATGGCGCAGTAGATCAGCCTGGGGTTGAGCTGGCTCAGTTCTGCGTACGAAAAGCCCAGGCGGGCCATCACGCCGGGACGGAAGTTTTCCACCAGCACATCGGCGCTCTCGGCCAGCTTGCGGAAGATTTCCTTGCCTGCCTCGGCCTTCAGGTTGAGCGTCAGGGATTTTTTATTGGCGTTCTGGGCCAGGAAACTGGTGCCCATCAACTCCTGGTTGTATCTGGGTACGTTGCCCAGCTTGCGGGCCAGGTCACCGCCGTCCGGGTTTTCGATCTTGATCACTTCTGCGCCCAGCAGCGAGAGATGCAGCGTGGCGAACGGCCCGGAAAGCACGTTGGTCATGTCCAAAACACGGATTCCTTCGAGCAACTTCATACACTATCTCCTGTTCCAGGCAAGCCAGTAATCAAACAGGATGGACAGGATGAACAAGATAAAAACCATCCTGCCTATCCTGTCCATCTTGCGAAGAACTCTAGGCAGCCTTGCCATGAAAATCCACGATCGAGCCGGATTTCAGGATGAAGCCGGGCAGTTCACGCTCGAAGAAAGCGCCCACCTGGCGGGCCACGTCGAGCAGGACGTCCAGCTTGATGTCCTTGCGCAGGCCCATGCGCTGGAAGGTGTGCACCAGGTCTTCGGTGCTGACGTTCCCCGCTGGCAACCTGGTGAACGGGCAACCGCCCAGCCCGCCGAAAGCCGCCTCGAAATAGGTTACGCCGCTCTTTAAAGCCGCGTAACAGTTGGCCAGCCCCAGCCCGTAGGTGTTGTGGAAGTGGCAAGCCAGTTCCACGTCCGGATCGAGCTGGCGGATCTCGCCAAACAACTCCTCGACCTGCGCCGGCTGGGCGTGCCCGGCGGTGTCGGCCAGGCTGATGGTGCGGATACCGGCCTCGAGATAGGCCTTGACGATGTCCAGCACCTTCTCCCTGGCGATCGGGCCTTCGAAACCGCAGCCAAAGGCCGACTGCACCGAGGCCTGCACCTTCTTCCCGGCGGACAGGGCGCTCTTTGCCATCGGCAGGATGCGCGCCTGCGCTTCGGCGGGCGCCATGCCGGTGTTCTTGCGACTGTGGGTCTCGCTGGCCGAGACGCCCATGCAGAACAGTTCCACCCCGCAGGCCAGGCCGCGTTCCAGGCCTCGTTCGTTCAGCACCAGCCCGGACAGGCTCACGTTACCCGGCTTCTTCCCGGCCTCCGAGAAAAGCCTGAACAGCGCGTCGGTATCCGCCATCTGCGGGACCTTTTCCGGGTGGACGAACGAGCCGAGTTGGATGATGTCCACGCCCGAAGCGAACAATCCTTCTATCCAGCGGATCTTCTCTTCCAGGGGAACGCTGGTTGTTTCCATCTGCAGCCCGTCACGCGGGCCGACTTCGTGGATGTAGATTTTGTCCATAGGTTTACTCTTCGGCCGCCGGTCGAGTAGGCTGCATGTTCTTCGCAGCCATATCGAGACCAGCGACCGGGTTACAAGTTGGTCTCCCCGGCCCGCCGTGGCCCGGGGCGGGCGATACGCCCCGGAATTGCGCCGGGGCTACTCGACCAACGTTTTGCTCACAATTTCGCCGCGATGGCCTCACCCAGCTCCAGGGTCGAGTTCGAGCCGCCCATATCATAGGTGCGGACCGCCCCCTCCCGCAGGACTGCGGCGACTGCCCGCTCCACCGCGGCGGCTTTGTCGGCCTCGCCCAGCCAGTCGAGCATCATCTTGGCGGACAGGATGGTCGCAATCGGGTTGACCTTGTACTGCCCGGCATACTTGGGCGCCGAGCCGTGACTGGGCTCGAAGACGCCCAGTTCCAGGCCGATATTGCCGGAACAGCCAAAGCCCAGGCCGCCCACCAGTTGGGCCGAGAGATCGGAGACGATGTCGCCGAACATGTTGGTGGCTACCAGCACATCGTAATTCCCGGGATTCTTCACCAGCCACATGCAGATGGCATCCACATTGGCGTCGTCCATCTCGACCTCGGGATAATCCTTACGCACTTCCCTGGCAACCTCCAGGAACAACCCTTCGCTGGCGCGCACCACGTTGGCCTTGTGGATGACGGTCACTTTCCTGCGCTTGTGCTTGCGCGCAAAATCGAAGGCCGCGCGGATGATGCGCTCCGAGCCCTTGCGGGTGACCACCTTGCTGGAAATGGCCATTTCGTCCACGGGGATATCCTTGAAAGCCGAGAACGGTTTCGAGTATTTCGCCAGCGCATCCGCCAGTTCTTGTGGGACCGGGTTGAACTCGACGCCCGAATACAGGTCTTCGGTGTTCTCGCGAAAGATGACCAGGTCGATGTCGTCCCGGTAATTGAGCGGGTTGCCGGGATAGGCCTTGCAGGGACGCAGGCAGATGTACAGGTCGAACAACTGGCGCAAGCGCACGATCGGCGAGCGGTAGACCATGCCCTGCCCCTGGAGCTCGGGCGCCAGTTCCGCCGCAGCTTCCTTGACCGGCTTGGAGGTGATCGCGCCGAACATGGCCGCATCCACGCCCTTCAGCAGGTCGATGGTGCGCTGCGGCAGGGCGTCACCCTCGTTGCACCAGAAATTCCAGCCGATGTCGCCATGCACATATTCGGCCTCCAGTTGCAGCTTATCCAAGACGATTTTCGTGGCCTCCAACACATCCACCCCGACGCCGTCGCCGGGCAACCAGGCAATCCGATGCTTCTTCGACGATTCCGATGCTTGCATTACGTTATCCTTTCTTGTTCGCGAGAACGCCCCGCATGTTTGACCGAGCCAATTCGACCGTCTAGTGAACCTGCGGGGCGGTTGTTTCAACTGAAATGAAACGCACTCATTCGATTTTCACATACGTGAAGAGTATCACGATCCCCCTTGATTCTATCATTGACCGGGGGCAAACAAATGACCAAAGATTTCTATAGTCTTGATAATAAGCGAAAATCCCCTTACTCCCAAGCGTGAGAGTAAGGGGATTTTTTTGCCTGCACCAATCCCCTAAGTCCCCGAAGGGTGTGGTTCCCGTAGGGGAAAATGCCCCCACGAGCATGAGGCCCGCGTCGGGGCAAAGCCCCGGCGTTCGCCTGCCCCCGAAAGGGGGTTGCCGGGAAAGCCCCGCCGCTCTTGGGCGGGAAAGTCCCGCTGCCCTTGGGCGGGAAAGTCCCGACGTTCTTTGTCGGGATAGGGGGCTAATAGCCGATGACCCCACTCGCGTGCCTACCCAGCAACCTGCGCCCGGTGGCGGTGCAGTTGGGCTTTTACGCGGATGAATAAAGGGGGCTTATCCCGTCTATTCTTCGAGGATCTCTTCCAATGACCACATTCGCACAGTGCCATCGATGGAACCGGAAGCCAGGAATTTACCATCCAGTGAAAATGCGATACTTCTAACTTCACGAAGCTGCCCGATTAGCGTAGTCAATATTTCTCCATCTGAAACCCGCCAAATGCTCACTGTACCATCAGGGAACCCCGTAGCCAGCAACAGACCATCAGGGGAAAATGCAATGGATACTATATCCTGACTTTGTTCGCCCAGTGTTTGAAGCTTTTGACCATCTGAGACCCGCCAGAAAGTGAGCTCGCCGTCGGGGCCACGCGAAGCCATCATGTCCATCTCTGGTGAAAACACCGGCAGACCGAGCCAGGGATAGAACTCGACCCTTGAAATAAAAGATACTTCTTCAGCATTGATCTGGAACGTATTCATAAATTCATTATTATAAACAAATAAAGTCATGCCATCTTTTGAAAAAGCCGCCCTGCTTCCGCCAACAGATGTCAAAGGTTCAAAGTCGGAACCCCTGACTACATATACAGATTGCCCTCCCGCGTTTCCTGCTACAGCAACAATGAGCTGGCTATCTGGTGAAAATATGATCTGGCTAAAGAACCTGATATTTCGTCCTATTTCATCGACAGTTGCGATCAGATCCCCAGTAGAAACATCCCATATTTTCAGTATCCCATTACTCCCCCCAGAAACAAGTTGTCGTCTATCGGGGGAAAAGGCAAGCGCATCCACGCTAATCCCATTGCCATACCCTGCTATTTGATTAAGCAGCGCACCATCTTCAACCCTCCACAAAAAGACCTCACCCCAGTTTGTGCCCGTTGCCATAATTTGCCCGTCAGGTGAAAATGCAACAACCTGGACAAAGTGAGAATTATGTCGGAAAACGTGAACCGGTGGCTGATAAATTTTCAATACCTGGGCAGCTTCAGTATTCAACCATTCACTAAGGTCCTGAAAATCGATCCGTGTACCCACCAATTGAGTCTGCGTGAAGCGGGTACTTGGAAATGGGCCTGGTTCTGCTCCAATGAAAGACTTCTCGGCCACAGTAAACCCAGTGCGTGCTTCACGGATGGTCGCTGTCACCACATGCTGGTAGCGGGTTATCGTTCCCCCATCGGTATATTGCTGGGAATTCAAAGGCTTTAGTTGTTCCGCTATCACGATGACCAGCTCTGTATCACTCACCAGCCCTGGTTTCCAAGTGGAAGGTAATTGAACATTCCATGGATGGATTTCACCGGAGGTATCCAGGATCAAAAAACGGTAGGGGGCGTCTTTATCCGGGTCAAAAACGGCAGCTTCTTCTACGCCCTGCCCGCTGGCCACTGGCGCCAGAGACCAGCCTATCGAAGAGGCCGGCGTTGGCGATGACTCAGGGGATGGATATACCGTAACCGATGAGCTTTCTACGGCATTGGGTTCCGCCAGATCAGTGCAGGCGGTCAGCCACATCACAACACTTAAAACCAGCACGCCATATTTATTCATCTCTCATCTCCACCGAACAAAACCTGTCGCTCATCATTTCCCTTTCTACCGTGCGATGATTTCCTTAACCAAATTGGATAGCATTCCAAAAATAAGATACAAATTGGCAGGTATCTGCTGCAATCCACTGGCAATCTTCGCCCAGTGGCAGTGCAGTTTATTGGTACATAGAAGTCGCAGTCTGCAGCAATTATTACTCCACCCAATCCGCAGCAATCAACTCAGCCTGTTCCAGAACAGTCCTCGTAGCTTTCTCCTGCTTATCGGGCGGATAGCCATACTTGCGTAATACTCTCCTGACCATCACCCGCAACTTGGCGCGGACAGCCTCCCTCACCGTCCAGTCGATTGTGGCGTTGTTTCGTACCGTTTCGACCAGCTCACGGGCAATGTTCTTGAGCGTATCATCTCCCAGCACCTGGACCGCGCTATCGTTGACCTCCAACGCATCATAGAAAGCGATTTCATCTTCGGTGAGATTGAGTTTCTCGCCGCGCTTTTGGGCTTCGCGCATTTCTTTGCCCAACTTGATAAGTTCTGTAATGACCTCGGCGGCTGCAAGGGTGCGGTTCTGGTAGGCGCGGATGGTGCGCTCCAGCATCTCGGCAAAGGAACGCGATTGCACCAGGTTCTTTTTCATCCGCAGCTTAAGCTCGTCGTTGAGCAGTTTGCGCAACAGTTCGATAGCGAGATTCTTTTGCGGCATCCTGCTGACTTCCGCAAGGAATTCCTCGGAAAGAATGGGGATTTCAGGTTTCTTCAAGCCTGCGGCGGCGAAGATGTCAATGACCTGGTCGCTGGCGGCGATCGCGCGTGACAAGATTTGCCGGATGGCCTGGTCCATATCTTCTGCCGTGCGTTCGCCTTCCACGGTGGACTTGACCAGCGCGGCGCGTACCGCCTGGAAGAAAGAGACATCATCCCTGATGGCAAGAGCGCGCTCGTCTGGTACGGCTAGCGCAAAGGCCAGCGATAATTCCCTGACCGCCTGTAACAAGCGCTTTTTGCCGTCATCCTGCTTGAGGATGTGTTCCTGCGCCAATGGCAGCACGCCAAGTTTTTCCTGCGCTGTGCCGGTGAAGAACTTAGACCAGTCGAAGCCGTAGAACAATCCTTTGCAGATTTCGTAGCGTTTGAGCAGTTCGTTGACCGCTTCGTTTTGATCAGGTGTTTCGGCAGGATGACCTGCTTCTGTATAGGCCGCTAGCGCTTTTTGCAGGTGATAGGCCAGGCCGAGATAATCTACAATCAAGCCACCTGGCTTGTCTTTGTAGACGCGGTTGACGCGCGCGATAGATTGCATCAGACCATGTCCCTGCATGGGTTTGTCCAAGTACATCGTGTGCAATGGTGGAACATCGAAACCCGTCAACCACATATCACGCACAATAACCACTTTGAACGGGTCGCCCGGGTCTTTATAGCGCAGGGCTAAATCTTCACGGGCTCTCTTGGTGCGGATGTGCGCCTGCCAGTCCAGCGGGTCGGCTGCGCTGCCTGTCATCACGATTTTGATGACACCGAGTTTGTCATCATCCGAATGCCAACCGGGACGGAGTTCGACGATGGCGTTGTAGAGGTCGACGCAGATACGGCGGGACATGCCTACGATCATGGCCTTGCCATCCATCGCTTCCAGGCGCTTCTCGAAGTGATCAATGAAATCCTTCGCAATCAGTTTGACGCGCTTCTCTGCGCCTACCACGGCTTCGAGCGCTGCCCACTTGGTTTTGAGTTTTTCTTTCTTTTCCAACTCTTCGCCTTCGGTGACCTCATCGAATTCGGGATCGATCTTTGGCTTCTCTTTTTCGTCCAGTTCCAGTTTGGCAAGGCGGCCTTCATAGTAAATCTTGACCGTTGCGCCGTCTTCGACTGCCTGCTGGATGTCGTAGATACTGATGTAATCACCAAATACAGCGCGCGTGTTGGCGTCGACATGTTCGATGGGCGTGCCGGTAAACCCGATGAAAGATGCGTTGGGCAGCGCATCCCGCATATGACGGGCGTAGCCGTCGATGAAATCATACTGGCTGCGATGGGCTTCATCCGCGATCACCACGATGTTGTGACGGTCGGAAAGAATGCCCTCACCCCCGGCCCCCTTCGACAGGCTCAGGGCAGCGCCTCTACCGTTAGCGGGAGAGGGGAGAAACTTCTGAATGGTGGTAAAGAAAATGCCGCCTGCGATGCGCCCTCTGAGTTTTTTGGTCAGGTCTTCGCGGCTGGCAGCCTGTTCGGGGGTTTGGCGCAGGACTTCGGAACAACGCGAGAAGGTGCCAAAGAGTTGATCGTCCAGGTCGTT
>JAFGKO010000043.1 GCA_016928525.1 Anaerolineales bacterium
CCCTCAAATGCTCAAAAATACACTGACAAGTCCGAACAACGGCGTATGATTATGCAGTTGCGTGCCCAGGGTTGGAGCTATCGCGAGATCGCGGCAGAAGTGGGTCTGCACTGGACGCGGGTCGGGCAGATTGTGAAGTCAGTATCTTCGGAACCTTTGGGTCGCGGCCCCTAACGCAGTTTACGGAGAATACAAGCAGAGGGTGGATTCTTCGCGTGTCTCAAGTCCAAATGCATTGATCGGCGCATTGCCGCTCGTGGCAAAGTTCGTACGGTCATCTTTGACTAAATCGAGGTTCGGTACAATCGTCGTTGCAACCACTCCACGCGAAGCTATTTCAGTCCCGTAAACTTTTGCATTGTCCTCTATCTTCGACTGCGAACCGGGGATTGTGCCGCAAGAACGGCTAGCCTGAAAAGCCGGCACGATGTTGACTGCACCCTCTGCGGTCGATGTCAGTAAAACGTACGATAGTCTACGTGACATTTCCAATCTCAGCGGAACCGGAATTAGCTCAATCAGTCCAAGCTGCACCGGATCAGATGGGCGGTTTTCCAGTATTCAAAAGTAACAGGCGCTCAGGAAGTTACTCATCATGATGTCGAACCCCACGAAAACGAGGATCTCCTTTTTTATCTTGATTGCTGCCTTATTGATATTTATTAATTTAATGGCTACATCACATTACTTGATGGACGATGCGCTTATTACCTTGCGCTACTCTTACAACCTCGGTCAGATAGGCTCCCCCGTCTGGAACGAAGCCGACGTTCACCAACCGTCGATGGGATATACCACACCACTGTGGATGGCGCTCAATTCAATCCCCGCGTTTTTTTCTGGCGACCGTGATCTGTTGATTACGTCGGCACGTTCCATTTCAATATTAGCTTTATTCGCGATGGCTATATTAATCATCCGCGAGGTTGATCGGGTTCAAATCAGTACTCCGGCCAAGACCGCGATCATTATTGGAATCTTTGGTCAGGCGGGATTTGCCTTCCATGTCAACAGCGCGATGGAAACTATCCTGTTTTCCTGTTTTGTTTTGTTGTCAGTTTCATCTTATATAAGGTATTCAACGTTTACCTGGGCGGTGGTGTTTGGGACGCTGGCATTCTTGACCCGGCCTGAAGGTGCGATCATCGTGGCGCTATTGGTCGCTGTACATTTCTTCAAGGGATCTCCGCGGGGTGCGCTGGCAGCCGGTTTGGGCTTTGGTCTCGTTGTGCTGTTACTAGGACTAGGCATCCTGGCTTATTACGGGGATATACTTCCAAACAGCCTGTATGTTAAACAGACGAGCGGCATCAGTATGGCATCCGTCCGTCAAACCGTTTTCTTTATCGCGACACTTGTGTTTCCGTATCTGGCAATGAGTATTTACGGTGCAGTGGTTCTAAAAAATCGCCAGAGCAACCTGAGTCTGCTGTCTGCCCTGGCGCTCATAGGATATTTCATTACCGTGGCGCCGCTCATGAATGTTCTGGGGAGATACCAATGGCCCTCCTTTGTATTGCTTATCTACGGCAGCCTGCCTGTATTTGAGCACTTGATCCGTAATTCCAGGCGTTATCATTGGGTAGTTGTCGCGTTGGGGGCATCGATTTTGATCACCAATGTAGGGAATTTCCTCGCCAGCAACTATTTTGCTACGACGACTGGCCTGTCGATGAAGAATCTGGTCGAACTTGGCAAGACCATGAGGCCTTATCGGCAGGCGGATCGTTGGTTGGTTTATCACGATGCCGGAGCGATATGCTATTTTAGCAACTGGAATTGCTATGATACTATTGGGTTAAATAACCGCGCGGTAGCTAAAGATGAAATTCACTTATCCGACCTCTTGTCATTTGATACGGCGGCAGTGGTGATGCAGAATATAGAGTTGAGTTCGTCTACTGCCCCTGAACAAATGAACAGATATAAGGAGAGGTACCGGGAAGTTGGCTACCAATACGTTGACACCTATGTGACGCTCCGAGAAGAGAAGGTTCGCGAGGTTGGCGTCATGGTATTCGCAAAGGATGAGCAAAGCGTGCGGAGTATGCTCACTCATGCCAATCTCCAACCCAATATCGACGAGCAGCCCTTCTACGATCTGTATGCGCTGGCACGCTGGATTGCCAAGAGCCGGTAGCGCATGTGTCTATCAAGCCACCCCTAACCAGGAGAGAGTCCGTGCTTGCCATAATTCCCGCACGTGGAGGATCAAAAGGGATTCCACAAAAAAACATAACTCCACTCGCCGGAAAACCATTGATTGCACATACTATCGAGCAGGCGCGCGCTTCTTCTGTCATCGCCCGGGTGGTGGTTTCGACGGACGATCCGGCGATTGGCCAGGTGTCTCAGCAGTATGGCGCCGAAGTGATCTGGCGACCTGCCGCGATCAGCAGCGATACGGCCAGCAGCGAGTCGGCCCTGGTGCACGTCCTTGATCACTTGGAGCGCACGGACGGTTATATTCCTGAACTGGTCGTTTTCCTCCAATGTACCTGTCCCTTACGCCGTCCAGACGATATTCAAAAAGCAGTCCAAACGTTGCTCGAGGCAGAGGCAGATTCGCTCCTGACGCTGACCCCTTTCAATCATTTTCTGTGGCATCGTCCGGATGACCAGATCCGCTCGCTCAACTTCGATTACTTGAAGCGCCCACGGCACCAGGAACTGCCCCCCCTCTATATGGAAAATGGCTCGATTTACGTCTTCAAACCCTGGGTGCTGCGCGAGACCGGTAATCGCTTGGGGGGCAAGATTGTCCACTATGAAATGGAACCGTTGGCCGCCGTCGATATTGATACGCCCGCGGACCTTGCCTTGTGTAAAGCGATCATTTCTTCAGTCTGGTAGTCTATTATGATCATTGATCGAAATCTCAAGCAGTATGCGATCTTGGCGGAAGAGATGATCTCGAATGCCCTGGATCTCATTGTGAAAAACCGGCGGGAGATTATCTGCGGGATAACTCCTCAGGGGCTGATCGAGGGCATATTTACCAACGGCGATTTTCTGCGCTGGCTGAAGAACCAGTCTCAGCCGGACCTCAACCAGCCGATCTCGGTGCTGCTCAACCGCGACTTCGTTTACGCCTATGTTGATGATAGGCCCGACAAGATCGAAGCGCTGCTGAGTCAGTATCGCTTTGTGCCGCTGCTAGACCAGCGCCGCCGGTTGGCGGCGGTCGCGCGCCATCGCGACCGGGAAATACAGATCGGCGCGTTCACAATTAGTGATCAGTCTCCCGCGTTTGTCATCGCCGAAATTGGGATCAATCATAACGGCAGCCTCGACATCGCCAAACGCCTGGTGGAAAGCGCCGCCGAGGCGGGAGCTAACTGTGCGAAGTTCCAGATGCGCAGCCTGGACACCCTGTACCTCAACCGGGGTAACCCCAACGACGCCGGGGAAAATCTAGGGTCTCAGTATACACTTGATCTGCTCACACGCTTCCAACTCAAGCCTGATGAGATGATGGAGGCGTTTGACTATTGCACGAGCCTGGGCCTGTTTCCCTTGTGTACTCCCTGGGATCTTGAAAGCCTCGCCATTTTGGAGAAGTATGGCATGGAGGCCTATAAGGTGGCGTCTGCGGATATGACGAACCATGAGTTATTGAACGCGTTAGCGCAAACCGGCAAGCCCTTGTTCTGCTCAACCGGCATGTCTGACGAAGACGAGATCATTCAAGCCGTCAACCTGCTGAAGCACCTGGGGGCGCAGTATGTGCTGTTGAATTGCAACTCTGCTTATCCTCCCCCCTTCAAAGATGTCAATTTGCGCTATATGGACCGGCTGCGCGAGATTGGCGATTGTATGGTCGGGCATAGCGGACACGAACGCGGGATCAACGTCGCGATTGCCGCCGCTGCTTTGGGCGCAAAAGTGATCGAAAAGCATATTACCCTCGACCGGAATATGGAAGGCAATGACCATAAGGTCAGCCTGTTGCCCCATGAGTTCAAGGCGATGGTGGAGGGCATCCGGCAGGTGGAAGAAGCCCTGGGCAGCGACGTCAGCCGCCGCATTACCCAGGGCGAGCGCATCAATCGTTCCACCCTGGCCAAGAGCCTAGTAGCTACCCGGGACGTGGAACCGGGGAGCGTGCTCACGGCTGAAATGATCGCGGCTAAAAGTCCAGGGCGAGGGTTGCAGCCGAACCGGAAGACCGAATTGATCGGAAAGCGCCTGAAGCGACGACTGCGCGCCGGTGATTTCTTCTATCCCAGCGATCTTGAGACTGAGCACGTACAGCCGCGCCAGTATCACCTGAAGCGCAAGTGGGGCCTACCGGTCCGCTATTATGACTATCATGCGATGCAAGAGAAGTCGAATCCTGACTTTTTGGAGTTCCATCTCAGTTATAAGGACATGGATCTTGACCTGCACCAACTCATCAAGCAGACCTATGATCTCGATTTTACTGTTCACAGTCCGGATCTCTTCGCGGGAGATCATCTGCTGAACCTGGCTGCCGAGGACCCGGAGTATCGCCAACGCTCGACGGCGGAAGTTCAACGCGCGATCAACATCGCCCGCGAGCTACTGCCCTACTTCAAAGCGGCGACTAAGCCGTTGGTGATTGTCAGCATGGGAGGGTTCAGCCGGGATCAACTACTGTCTGAATCTCAACGACCGGGAATGTATGAACTCATCGCGGACAGCCTCTCTCGGCTGGATATGGATGGTGTGGAATTGATCGCCCAGACCTTGCCGCCGTTTCCCTGGTATTTTGGCGGGCAGTTATACCTCAACCTGTTCGTGGACCCCGTGGACACTGCTGAGTTCAGCCGGATGTACGGCTACCGGCTATGTCTGGACGTTTCACACTCCAAACTGGCGTGCAACCATTTTCACTGGTCGTTTTCTGAGTTCGTGAACCATGTGGGGCCGCACATTGCCCACCTACATCTGGTTGATGCGATGGGACTGGATGGCGAGGGGTTACAGATCGGTGAAGGTGATGTGGATTTCCCGGCGCTGGCCGCCCAGTTGGATGTATTAGCACCCAATTCCCCCTTTATCCCCGAAATCTGGCAGGGTCACGAGAATGGCGGTGAGGGCTTCTGGATCGCGCTCGAACGCCTCGAACAGTGGTTCTAAGTCGAAAGAGCTGGTAACTATCGTGAGCAATGCACAATCAGAGGTTAAATCCCTAGAGAGTGGCATAGCAACCAAGGCCTACCTGCGCATTCAGCCGTCGCATGGGTGGGTTCCACTCAAGTTCCAAGAACTGTGGGAATACCGCGAGTTGCTGTATTTCCTGACCTGGCGCGACGTGAAGGTGCGTTACAAACAAACGGTCCTGGGGGCGGCGTGGGCGATCATCCAGCCATTTTTTACGATGGTGGTGTTTAGCCTGTTTTTCGGGCAACTAGCTAAGGTTCCCTCCGATGGCATTCCCTATCCGATCTTCAGCTATACTGCGTTGGTTCCCTGGACTTTTTTCTCCAACGGGGTCACGCTTTCGTCCAACAGCCTGGTGGCCAACGCCAACCTGATCAAGAAGATATACTTTCCGCGCCTGGTGGTGCCGATTTCGGGCGTGATCGCCGGTCTGGTCGATCTGGTGTTGGCCTTTGTGGTGTTGTTGGCCATGATGTTGTACTACGGAATATATCCCACCACGCACATCCTGTGGCTCCCCCTGCTTTTGCTGCTGGCGGTCGTTACGGCCTTGGGGGTTGGGATGTGGCTGTCGGCGATGAACGTGCAGTTTCGTGACGTGCATTACATCATCCCGTTTCTGATCCAGGTCTGGCTGTTCGCCACGCCCATCGCCTATCCCAGCAGCCTGATCAAAAACGATCTAGTGCGGACGATTTATGGACTTAACCCCATGACCGGTGTTATCGAAGGCTTCCGTTGGGCGCTGTTGGATACGGATACGGCGCCTGGTCCTATCGTGTTGGTGTCGGCAGTGGTCGCGATCATCCTCCTGGTCAGCGGAACTTTTTACTTCCGGCGAATGGAAAGAACTTTTGCCGACGTGGTGTAGGGAGCATGACATTGGATAACAACGTTGCCATTCATGTCGAAGGGCTGGGAAAAGAGTATCGTATCGGTAAGAAGGTCGATCGCTATCGCACGCTGCGTGACACCCTCGGCAGTGCGGCGAAAGCCCCTATCAAGCGCGCGATGGATCTGCTGCATGGGCAGGCGTATGGGGCGGCGGGGCTGAGCGAAACGATCTGGGCGTTAAAAGGCGTATCGTTTGAGGTCAAACATGGCGAGGTATTGGGAATTATTGGGAGCAATGGCGCGGGGAAAAGTACGCTGCTCAAGATTCTGTCCCGCATTACCGAGCCCACCGAGGGATATGCTGACATTTATGGCCGGGTCGGCTCATTGCTAGAAGTCGGGACCGGTTTTCACCAGGAACTTACCGGGCGCGAAAACATTTATCTCAACGGCGCGATCCTGGGGATGCCTCGTGTTGAAATTGACCGGAAGTTTGATGAGATTGTCGCCTTTTCCGGGGTCGAGGAATTTATTGATACCCCCATCAAGCACTATTCCAGCGGGATGGGGCTGCGCCTGGGGTTTGCGGTCGCCGCTCATCTGGAACCCGAAATCCTGGTGGTGGACGAAGTGCTGGCCGTGGGAGATGCGGCATTCCAGAAAAAATGCCTGGGCAAGATGAGCGAAGTCGCTCAGGCCGGGCGGACGGTGCTGTTTGTCAGCCATAATATGGTGGCGGTGCAAGGGCTGTGCCAATCGGCCATTGTACTGGATCATGGGCGGGTAGTCTTTCAGGGAGAGACTCAACTTGCGATTGATCTGTATCTTCAGAATGCCCAGATCGAACAGAGAGTAGATTTGACAGAACGCACGAATCGTAAAGGAGATCAGACTTTACGATTTGTCAAAGTGCGTGTGATGGACAAGAACGGCCAGGAGATCGACAGAATTGTGTCGGGGCAAGATGTATATTTCAGGCTGTATTATACTGCGCGCAAAAGTTTAAAGAGCGCGAACATTCTGGTTTCTATGACCGTGCAGGACCAGCATATCCAGCTTTTGAACTTCAACTCCGAGGACACTGGGGACGATTCCCTGGATGTTTACCCTGAAGGCTACTTTGAATGTGAGTGGAAAAACTTCAACCTGCTGGGGGGAGAATACCAGGGTGGGTTGTTCTGCTCAATCAACGGCCAGTTGGCGGATTGGGTCGAAGCCGCTTTTAGGTTCGAAGTAGTCAATGGAGACTTCTTTGGCACAGGGAAACTCCTCGTTCAGAGGCGACGTGCGAAAATCCTGGTGCCTCACTATTGGATTAGCCGGAGCATCGAGTAGCCAGAGGGTGATGTCTGTTGCGAGGGAGATATTGTATGCAACGTCTGCACTTAATAGGTAATGCTCTACGTGTTTTGAATGTTCTGGATCCCGTGGAGCTAGAAAGCAGACAAATAGTAAGCAGCAATCTAAGTCGAGCAGCGGCGGTAAGCCAACTCAGGCAGATCGATCCGACTAGACCGATCACTTGGGAGTTTTCTGCATTTAGCCAGAACGGCGAGGACGGCATCATTGACTACCTGACTAGGCAGCTTAAATATCCTAACCTCTATTTTGTCGAGATTGGGGCGGGCAAAGGCACAGAGAACAATACTTCCTGGTTGATGGCGAGGAAGTATTCAGGATTAATGATTGATGGAAACTGTAAAAAGACTGATTACCTATCATGCTATTTTATCCCGGCGGTCGTAGTTGGTCTGAAACGAGTGAAAGCCGAGTGTCTTTTCGTGACCCGCCAAAATGCCCCCCAAATTCAGGAAAGAATGCTTTTCTCGGACCCTGATGTGTTTTCGCTCGATATAGACGGCGTTGACTTTTACATTGCTGAGGCACTTATGGAGCTAGGGATCAGACCCAAAATCTTCGTCGTCGAATACAACTCGGCTTTTGGACCTGAGAACAGCGTCACTGTCGAATACCAGGACAACTTCGATTACCAACAACTGCACAGTAGCTTACTGTATTACGGAGCTTCTCTCACGGCGTGGAAACGCCTGTTTCAGCGATATGGCTATCAATTTCTAACGGTTGAGTCCGGCGGCACGAATGCTTTTTTTGTCAACTCAACGGAGTTTGACAGTAGCTTTGTACACGCAATTCAAGGGGAGAAGTTCAGAGAAAATTCGTACCAACTGCAAAAGTTCAAGGTACCCTGGGAACAGCAATTTGAAATCATCAAGGAGTTGAAGTTCGTTGAAGTGACTTGAAAAACTGTCTTCCTCTCAACGATGATTCTGGGTCATATATCTGGGTTGACATGGAGTGTGGTTTAGGGCCGTGGTCACCAAAGATGTACCGCCCTACACGGTTGTCGGCTGTGTACCGGCGAGGAAATATTGGCGAGCGGTCGCAGGACTTGGATTACGAGATTAATTGGTTCCCTTACTTCAGGTAGCAACAAAGGCTGGCAAGATCGATGACGCTGCTGCTTCGCAAAATAACCGCCCGACTCAACTACCAGCGTATCCGTGCCCAAACGGCACTTTACATCCTGCGCACAGCCTTACCGTATTGGCGCGTGGTGCGCGACGATGGGTTGAACTACCGGTTCAAGCACAGCCGATTTTCTCCGCCCGAAATCAAAACGCTTTCCGAAGACGATCAGTGGAAGCTACTGGAAATCGGCGATTTTCGTTTTTATTGGCCAGCGGAATATGCTATCCGCGGGCTACGCGGTGTTTACCGGGAAGTGTTTACCCCGGCGGACTCCAACCCGCATGCTTATGAGGCGCGGCATGTCACTTTTAAAGCCAATGACTGGGTGATCGACGCGGGGGCCGGCGAAGGGTATTTTACGCATTATGCGCTGCGGCGTGGAGCCAACGTGTTGATGATCGAACCCGTGCCGCGCTTGGCCGAAGCCCTGACCCATACGTTTGAAAACGAGATGAAGGCGGGCCGAGTCGTACTGCTGCAGGGCGGATTAGCAAATCGCGAGGGGGAAATCGAGATGACGATCCCGCGCGATTCGCTTTTTGCTGCGTATACTGAGTCGTTTTCTGGCGCCGAGGCGGTGAACATTGAGAATATTGATCTTGCGGTAGTCCCTGTTTATACTCTGGATGGTATTGCTCGGCGCGGACTGATTCCGAAGATAGATTTTCTCAAGATGGATATTGAAGGGGCAGAAGTTGCCGCCTTCCAGGGAGCGCGCGAAATGCTTCGAGCACAAAAACCCAAATTATCGGTGGCTGTATACCACGACTTTGATAATGCCCGGCTGATTCGCTCACTAGCAGTCCAAGTTGTGCCCGCGTACTACGTGAGCTTCCGGGGAGTCTTTATGAAACCAGGATTTGGTCATCCAAGACCCTACATGCTGCATGCCTCTATTTAGCGCGCTTATGAACCAAACGGCACGACACAAAGTTTATTTTTATATCCAAGATTATCTGCCTCTCCACGATGGTTCTGGTCCATATATCCGAGCCTATAGTAATGTTCGAGCCTATCTCGATCTGAATTTTGACGTTGAAATCATCCATATTCAGACTCGGCCCCAATTCCCGTTTTCTATTGACCCAACGCTACCATCTGCACGATGGACGCACCTGGAATTTTTTCCTTCAAAGTATGGAAATCCACTCGATTATGTGGCGTATTGTCTGGGGAGACCCCTCGACCTAGCTCTGAACCATTACTTCAAAATCCGTAGGTTCGTTCGGCGTGAGATACGCCACCGAGAGGTCGTTACCCCTGGAGCCTTGCATCACTTTGAGTATTTGAGAACTCTTTCTGCCGCTATTAACTATCCGAAACTGAACGCCATCGGGGATTTTCCAGATTTCGAGTCCAAATTTCTCCGGGAGCAAGCGAGAATGCGTCAGGAGATAGGCCAGTCTTTTGGCGGGCTGGCCGGTCTCAAATATATGGAGCGGGCCGAACGTATGGCCGTGGACCAGAGTCGCCTGATTTTAGCTATTGCCAAGCACGAAAACGAGATGCTCCGCCAGGAATGGGGGTGCACCCATGCGGAATTTTTGCCTACAAGCTGGGCTGATGAAACCCCTCTACAGCGTACTCGAGCGTGGGGTGAGGGTGGTATTCTCAGACTGATCCATGTTGGGCGTATCGATTCGCTAGCGAGTTTTCGTTCGCTACCATTCATTTTGCAGGAGGTTTTTCCACGCTTGGGGGAGGATGTCTTAAGCAGACTTGAGCTGATAGTAATCGGCGAAATCCCGGAAACTAAACGCTCGCGGGTTATTTTGGAGGCGGCTCAACCCTACCCACAAGTTCATTTTCTTGGCTATCAAAAAGACTTACGGCTCTTTTATGCGGCCGCCGACCTTCAGATCGTCGGATCAATCGCAGCGACGGGGTTGAGGACCCGTATCATAGAGTCGTTTGTTTATGGTGTGCCCGTGCTCAGTACTATACCTGGAGCAGAAGGGGTAGAGGGTATGATTCCTGGGAAGAATATCTTGCTTGCGGAAAACGCTGAGGCGTTTGCACAGCATCTCCGAGATTTGGTTGCTTCACCAGAACGCCTCAAAGATTTGGCCGAAGGTGGCCAACTCACCTATAGGTTCCATTACAGTCGCTCGGTGGTAGCCGACAAACTAGCGACTTTTCTAGAGCGGCATGTCTTTTCTAGAGGCCCGCATAATTGAAAACCGATCTGGACTGTGGTAGATGGCCAGAATGTTATCGAATTGACGGTCGGTTATCCAAGTGAGATAGTCTGATCCGACAATGAACTGATGAAATGTTACTCCCAGAATAAATCTAGCAGGGCGTGTTCTTGACCTAAGGGACTTGAAATGACTATCGCAAAAGACTGTCCGTTATGTGGTGCGAATAACAGCCAGTTCCTGGAAAATGTGGACTTTCAGGGCCAAGCTTACAGTTACCGGATTTGCCGACACTGCGGCATGATGTTCCTGGACCATTCCCTGGTCGAAGAGGAATTGCAGATATTCTATGACCACAATTATTGGAAAGATCCGCAGAACGTCGAGCGGCTGGCTCGCCAGTTCAGCCGGGGGCAGGGAATCAGACGGATGCTGGCAGTGCGAGGGTGTGCTCCCCGGCGGGTGGTCGATATTGGTGGCGGCCTGGGGGGCGTGGCGCTGGGCCTGACATATGGCAATGATACCCAGGTTCATATTATCGATCGCTCCTTGACCGCCCGCGATCAGGCGGAGCGTTTCGGGTTCAAGGCGTATCCAGACCTGGATGCTTTTGGCGACACCCGGCAGCTTGTTGACTTGGTAATGTTTTGTCATTCCCTGGAGCATTTTCCAGACCCTGTCCAACTGATTCGGGATTTGCAGACCAGATTCGGCCCAGAAACCTGGCTTTACATCGAGGTTCCCAACGCCAGATGGCACCCGGCAGCAGAGGTTTTTCACGAGACAATGTGGACCCGTCGTTTGGCTGGTAGGCTGGCCGAACGCACTGGGCTGCACGTGGTCGATATTTGGACTGGCAGTTCACCCTGGTCGCAGTCGATGCCCATTTATCTGTACCTGCTGGCACGTCTCGGCTCGGGCCCTGAACGGAAAGAACCGACGCTTCCAATTACTCGGGCAGATGTTTTCTGGAACCGGGTTGACCGTCTGGTGATCTATCCGGCTTATGCGGCGTGGAACTCACTGGTCAGAAAGATTCCTGTGGGATCTGTACGCCACCGGCTAACCCGCCAAATAACGAACTTCGACCAGTCTAAGCTATTGATCCGGGATCGACTCAACTCAACCTTATCTACCCTTGATCCTAGAAGGGCCCAATAACCCGTTTTCTTTGCTCATGCATGTCGGACCATTCTCCATTCTCTCCAACAAGAGAGTCTATCCGAGCTAAAAGGCTTAGAAGATAACCATGAAGGTCTTGTTTTTGTTAGATAACTTTCCGGCGTCCCCTAATTTCAGAGGAGGAGGGCCGGCGCGTTTCGAGATGTATTTCCGCGCTTTAAAGGATCTAGGCGTCGATCTGTATGTCTGGCGCAGCCTGAATGGTCACATGGGCGAAGAAACAAAAACCTTCGAGCGAACCGTTGACCAGGAGCATCAACGGCGTTTACGAGCTGCCGCAGCAGAATGGATTGATTTCGAATATGAGTTGAGCTCCCCCCCGCATAATCGGCAGCGCTATGTCTGGATTCCACGTGCGATGATGGTCCCACTTCAATATACATTCGGTAAATATTCGCAGGTCCAGACTGCGTTGGGGCAGACTATTGACCGTGTGAATCCCGATTTGATCTGGGCAAATCATATGGTGATGGGCGGGGTGATGGCACTCTTGTCCCCCTCGACTCCTTGGGTTTACTCACACCATGATTGGCATTACCGCCTAAAAGCTGTGAGAGCGCAGCACCAGGGAATCTCACGCAAGACGCTTCGCTCATGGCTCTTCAATTGGATCGAACGACAGGCCGAGTTCGGTGTTGCTCGCAAGGCGACAGCCGCCATCTCAGGATCACTGACTGAGGCAGGTGATATTGAGCGGCTAGGAACGAAAACATTCTATATCCCTACGTGCTATGACGTAGACTTGGATTATTCCACGGCAGACCCTGATCCCGGGCCTCCACGAATTGTCCACTTCGGCGGCATGAAAACCACTGCCAACCGAATTGGCCTTGAAAGGTACTTGGATGTGGTGCATCAGGCCGTAGTGGACGGCTCAACTGTAAGGCCTGAACTATGGATTGTCGGCGCGCTTGAAGGCGCCGACGAGCGGTTGATTGAGAAGTTGCGGTCAGTCGGGGCAGTTTGTACAGGGTATGTGTCCGATCTGTCTACTGTATTCCGTCCCTATGACATTGCCATTGTCCCCTATGAGCACAATACAGGGAACCGCACCCGAGTCCCATTGCTGCTTGCTCACCGACAGACCATGGTCGCAGTCAAAGAGACGGTGCGTGGATTTCCTGAGGTGGTAGATGGGCAAAATGCCGTACTGGTGGACACGCTGGAGCAGATGAAGGTTGCCCTGACGACGCTAATCGCTGATGTGGAGCGCCGCAAAACTCTAGGGACTGCTGCCGAACAATGTTTCCGCAAGAATTTTGTTCTGCAGGCACAGATACCCAAGTTTGAGGCACTGCTGTCTATTGCCCGGAGGGGAACATGAATATCGCACTATTTGGTCTGGGATACATTGGAACAGTAACTGCGGTTGCCCTGGCACAGGAAGGGCACACTGTAGTTGGCGTAGATAAGATGCCGTTCAAAGTTGAGTGCTTGGCACAGGGGATTAGCCCAATCGTAGAACCGGGCGTTCAAGAGATGTTGAGCGAAGCCAAGGCAACGGGACGTATTAAGGCGACCATGAGCGTCCGGGAGGCGCTCTCAGATGCGGATCTCTCTATTGTGTGCGTAGGAACGCCGACCGAAAAACGCACCGGTAATGCACAACTCAGCGCGGTAGAAGGGGTGATCCAGGAGATCATTGAGAATTTGCCTTCTGGCGGGCCTTCGCATCTGGTAGTTATTCGCAGTACTTTGATTGCCAGCTATTTAGATGAATGGACGGTAAATCATCAATCCCGTATTGAACTAGCTTTCCATCCTGAATTTCTCAGGGAAGGTGCGGCGCTGCATGACTTTTTTAACCCGCCCCTGATCGTCGTAGGAAGTACGTCAAAGGATGCTGCCGATAAGGTATTCCGACTCTACGAAGGTATCGATGCTCCTCGCTTCTGGGTGTCGCCTTCGACAGCGGGATTGCTGAAATATGCTTGTAATGCATTTCATGCCCTGAAGATATGTTTTGCCAATGAGCTGGCTCGCCTCAGTGGTGAATTCAACGTGGATCCCTACCAATTAATGGATATATTCACTCATGATAGCCAGTTGAATATTTCAAAGACCTACTTAAGGCCCGGCATGAGCTTCGGCGGATCGTGCCTGCCCAAAGATGTGCGCGCCTTGGAATCAATGAGTCAGGAGTACCGTCTGAATCTTCCCGTCCTGAATTCGATTAATGCCAGCAACCGCCAGCATACTCAGTTTATCCTGGATCAGATTCTTGATCTGGGTGTCCGCAAAGTGCTGCTGATGGGGCTGACATTCAAAGTCGGGACTGATGATTTGCGTGAGAGTCCAGCGGTCGAGCTGGCCGAACGCCTGATCGGGAAGGGCTGCGATCTGCGGATATGGGAACCTGACCTAACTTCGGACAAATTCCTGGGCAAAAACAGAGAATATGCGCTGGCCCATCTGCCTCACCTGAACGACATCCTGATCGACACCCCGCAAGATTATTTGGATCAGATTGAAGCAGTGGTGATTACAAAGTGCCACCCTGGCTTCCAGAAGTTTGTCAACCAGTTACCCTCCAACGTGCGTGTTTTGAACCCGGCGAGGTGCAAGGGGATTGGCTGATGGATACTTCTGAGACTTGGTCGCCAATTTCCTCTTCAGTGAACCGAGGGGAAGAGAAGAGCCTGGTAGTGTTAATGCCCATGGTCTGGAGTATCCGCAACGTGGTTTATTCCGGCATCCTGCGTTCGTTAGCCGAAGCGGGCTGGCATGTTCACTTGTTGATGCCGGAATATGATCCCCAGGCGCTACAGCACCCTGAGTATGCCGACTTCGCGCTGGCTGCCGGCATCCAGCCTCTGGTATTGCCGATGAAACAACGCCGTTACCGGGTGTATGAGCCGCTCACGCAGATTGTGCGCAGCGCATTTCACCAACGTAACAAGATCCGCAGCTTCGCGATCTACCGTCGCTGGCTAGGCCGTCATTATGACCCACGAGCGCGTTACCGCGAGCGTTTTATCGATCTGCTGGGCCAGCTGGCCCAGCCTGCCCCGATGTTTGACCGGTTGGTGCGCTGGAGTGAAACCCTTTACCGGCGTATGTACGATCTGGAGCCGGTGCGCGCGAAGCTAGCCGCGCTCCAACCGGATCTCGTGTGGTCAACGATCTGTGTCAAACCCCAAGAATATCCCTATGTGTTAGCCTGCCATGATCTGAATATCACGGTGGTGACTTCGATTTTGAGCTTTGATAACCTGACCAGCCGTACAACGATCCCGTCTTTCAACCATTATCTGGTTTGGAACCAGAGGATGAAGGATCAGCTAATGGCCTATTATCCCCAAATCGCGCCCGAGCAGGTGACCATCACCGGAACGCCGCAGTTTGATTTCCACCGAAAATCTGCCTTTCGGTGGTCGCGCGAAAAAACGTTGGAGCGTCTCAGTCTGCCAAACGATGCGCGTTATATTCTATATACTTGCAGCGCCGAGTTTTTGGCGCCCGACGAGCCAAAGCTGGTAGCGCAGCTTGCTCACCGTCTTGCTGATGACCCGGTCTTGAGACACCATTGGTTGGTCGTGAGACTTCATCCGTTGGATAATTGGACGCGCTGGCAGTCGGCACTTGACGCTTCGGATCGCGTGGTGGTGTCGCATCCCTGGGCTACCCGTCTCCAAGAAGATGGGTGGACGTTGTCGTGTCCGGAAGATCAGGGTTTCTGGGTGAGTTCGCTCTTGTATAGTGAATGTTGTATCAACATCGCCTCTACGACGTCATTGGATGCTGCGATCCTGGATCGGCCTGTAATCGGCATTCGGTTTGACCAAGAGGTTGACGCTCCGCGCGAAATACTCTATGAAGAATATGAGGCGGAGCACTATATTCACCTTGTTCAAAGTGGGGGAGTGCAGTTGGCCCACTCGTGGAACGAATTGCTAGAGTTGATCCGCGATGCTGGTGCTCATCCTAAGCGGTGGCAAGCGGAGCGCGCGCAGATGGTGGCCCAGGAGATAGGGCAGGCCGACGGGCAGGCGGCTGAGCGCGTGATTGAGGCATTGGAACAGGCTGCGCGGTCAGGGTGAGAGTGACAGACCAGGGAAAACAAGTATGGGTATTCGCCCCGTTGTTGAAGATGATCTCCAATCCATTGTTACGTTTCTAACCCAGAGTTATCCGAAACTCCAGCGGGATCGTCCATTTGCCGAACGATTCTATCGCTGGAAGTATTTCGACCTGGTCG
The DNA here is from genome assembly GCA_016928525.1 of Anaerolineales bacterium. The sequence goes on from JAFGKO010000043.1 coordinate 15,970, forward strand.
GGCGCGAAACCGGTTATCCACCGGCCTTTTGGGCGGAGGACGAACAAGGGGTAGCCGGTTTTATTGGGTGTATGCCTTTTTTCCTGGTCCATCAACAACACGCCTACCCTGCCGGTTGGATTGCCGATTGGCGATTGGCTGACCGCGTGCGTGGTCAAGGCGTGGGGCAGCATCTGCTCCATACGGCCATTGATACGGTTCCAACCGTGTGCTGTATCAACGGAAGCGAAGAGGCTCAACGCGTCTATCATAAAGTGGGGTTCCAGGCATGGGACTGCGGTCATTCGTGGATCAGGGTTATGAGGCCGCTGGCTTACTCCCTGCCCACCCTGCACGCGGGAAAGAAACTGTTGGCGCTGCGTCCACTGGTGAAACACTTCTTGAACCGGAAACGCATTCCAGCTTTTGAAGCCATCAGCGTCGGCGAAGCCGTTGACCCTGGGAAGGCCGAGGCGTATCTTGCGACGACGCCGGACGGGTTGCAGCGCGATCAACACTACTTCCGCTGGCTGCGACGCTGCCCGGTTGGTGAGATAAACTTTCATCCGCTGCAGATCGACCAAAAGCCACTAGGATATACGCTCTTGCTGTCTGGGCAAGACGACTATGGGCGGCGGGTCGGGCGGATTGTTGATTTTTATGTTAACGAGACCCCTTGTGTGCCGGAGGCTTATGCCGCGGTGATCCACTACATGCAGACGGCCTTACCACCTTTCGACTACCTGGAAACCATCTCGCCGGTGAGCACCTTGAAATGGTTGGGCTTTACGGCTAAAAACGGGCGGCGCTTCTGGCTAAAAACCAACGTCTTTCATCCCGAGGACACGGTCGAGTGGATGGTAAGCCTGGTAGACAAGGATAACACCAGCCGCAAACTTTACCTGGTCCCGTAGCCACTATGAATACACTGACGAAGGAGAGGCGGCCTTGAAAATCGCGTTCGTATGCAATGAATATTGGCCTACTCCGTCGGGAGGGATTGGAACCTGGACTTATGCGATTGCACACGCATTGAAATCCGCCGGGGATGAGGTGTGGGTAGTCAGTATGCGCCGTGACACCCCCCGTCCCGTTCAAGAAAACGATCAAGGGGTGCATGTCATTCGAATGCCCGCCAGCCGGGCGCCCAAATGGCAAGTGCGGGCTCTCCTCGATCGGTTGATGATGCGCCGCGTTTTGGTTCAGATTCACAATGTGCAGGGGGTTGAGGTTGTTGAGATTCCTGACTACCAGGGCTTCGGAGCATTCTATAAGCATGGCTGCCCGCTGGTGGTCCGCTTGCATCATTCGGGTGGTTGGAGCAAAACCACCCCGCACGCCGATCACCCCATGCGTCGGCTAGACCCTATGTGGTGCGCCAGACAAAGCTTATATCGGGCCGACCAGATCATCGCGGTCTCGGACTGGGGCCGGACCACGTTTAAAGAAAATTTCCCGAATCTCTCACATGTATCCACAATCTACTATAATATTGCCGATGTATTCCTGGAAGAACCGGCTGAGCCGGTCGAGCGCCAAAAAAGCCTGGTGGTTTTTGCCGGTACACTGGTGGAACGCAAAGGGATTTGGGAACTTGCAACAGCCTGGCCCATCGTCAAGCAGCATTTCCCTCAAGCCCAGTTGGTTATGATTGGCAAAGATCAGCGACTGACCGGCAGCGCGCTCTCGAATCGTGAAATGCTGAAACAAAAACTGGCGGATCACGAGGTTACTTTTATCGATCACGTTTCGCAGCCAGAACTGAGCCAATGGTATCGCCGGGCCACCGTGGCATGCTTCCCCTCGAAGAGTGAAACATTCGGCCTGGTGGCCGCCGAGGCGATGGCGTGCGGGACACCTGTGATCTATACCAAAGCGAATCCAGGTCCCGAGGTGGCGGGGAACGGTGAACGCGCCTTGATGGTTGATCCGAACAGTCCGGTGGAAATTGCCGACAGTCTATGCGAGGTGCTGGCGGACCCCGCCCGGCAACAGGACCAGATCACTGCAGCCGCTGCGTGGGTACGTACTAACCTGTCTTCCGCAGCGGTCATCCCACGCAATCGGGCAATGTACCAAAGTCTGATCCAGAAGGGATCGTAAGGCCCGCTCGCCGTTCGTGCGACTTTCGGGGTTAAATATGGTTGATCAATTGGCAGATAGGTGTAAGCTCCGATGACTACTCTGGGCATTTGCGTTCCAACCTGTATGCGTCCGGAAATGATCGATCGACTGCTCGAAAACTTGGTGTCCCAGACTCTGCAGCCGGACGATATAGTCATTGTAGATGCCAGTCCAGATACGCGGACTCAGGAGGTGGTTGCAAAGTGGCAACAGAAATACCCGCCCAATTTTCTACGCTGGGTTCCAGGAGAACGAGGACTGACCAAACAAAGAAACGTCGGAATTGACAACATAACTTGCGATCTGATCTGTATGTTGGATGACGATGTTGTGTTGGAGCCGGACTGTCTCGCCGAAGTGAAAAAATTCCTCGATTCTGCTGGCGGGCAGAGTTTTGGCGGGGCAGGAATGTATATCACCAACGAATACGGTCGGAATTATTATAGCTACGAGCGCCTATATCATCGGATAGGGATCTTTGAAACGCTTGAACCAGGACGCTGGTTGTATTGTGGGGATTTTATACAGCTTAGCCGACTCAGACCGTTCGAAGGGGTGTTCAAAACAGATTTTTGTCCTGGGTGTGGCGCCGTTTATCGTCGCTCCATCGTACAAGAAATCAGACCCGATTCTAGCTTTCATTTCGGAGGCGAAGATAAGCACTGGGGGCTGAGGATTTCACAAAAATATCCTCTTGGAATCGTCGGTACGGCACGGCTGCGTCATGATCGAGTACCAGGTGGGGTTCGGAAATCGCCATTTAGGCAGAATATTCGCAGTATACGCAACCGAGCGATCATGCTTAAGCAGTGTGATCCAAACCCATCCTGGCGCCGTTACATGTTTTATTTGCTCTATCAATTCTTTGAGTTAACGCGTAAAATGGCTTCGGTAACCCGCCGGCGCAAATGGGAATTGTTTAGACCATTGATGGGTGAATGGATTGGGTGGATATGGAATTTGGTCAAGCCGCCACTCGCAAGGAGTAAGCAATATTAGTGAGGGAATGCCGTTGTGATTGAGGTATTGTGGGGGCTTTTCGGGCTGTGGAGCTATTTCCCCAACTATGGCTTTGATATTGGATTTATACCTGCCGCGACCTTGATATTCTCAGTGTTGGCAATTTTAACCGTTAACCGATTTAAGAACGTGTTTTCTTTGCCGGGATGGCCTTTATTTGGAGCGTTCGCGGCTACCGTTGTAATTGCGAGTTTGTTTTCGCCCTCTTCCACTGCTGCTGCGAATCACTTGAAAGCACTCTCTTTCGCGGCCCAAATGGCAACTATACCTTTTGTTGCTATTTGGTTTAGGGAGTCCCGTGACAGGCAATACTTCGTTCGAGTGATCATCCTTGGATCGGCACTGCTTTGTTTCTACTCGTATATGCACAGAGATCAAGTCTCCGCGACGTTCTTGGGGCCGTTCGGTCGTGGCATCAACAGCATTGGGAGTACCCTGTGTCTGAGTAGCGGTATCTTGTTGGTGGTTGCTGGAGACAATCAGCGGCTCAGATGGGAACGCATGGCCGCCAGTGTGTTGTTTATAGTCATTTTCTTTGTTGACGGGTTCGTGCTTTCCAGCCGTACAGCGATCATTGCCCAAATCGTCACGATTATTGTGTATGTCGTCATAGTGGTCCCTTTCAAAACTGGGTTGACCATAGGAGGCCGCACCAACCGTAAAGTAGCGATTGTTATCAGCGTGGCACTGCTTCTCTCGGTCTTAGTAGGCAATGAAATATACCAATCTGCCGCACTCCCTGATCCCGTGATGCAGCGGTTGGCTCCCCTGTTTGGTTCTGAACAAAATCAAGGAGCGGTAAGCTCGCTCGCTAAACGTGAGATGCTGCGCAAAAAGGCGCTGAAGATTGTGGAGGAAAACCCATTTTTTGGTATTGGTACGGGCAATTTCAACGCCTATCCATACAACCCATGGGTTGAAGTGCCACGAGCATCAGGTGGTTATAAGATCATCTCGGCGGGAAGTCATAACCCGCATTCCACCTATTTCAAGATCTTGGCCGAAAATGGGCTGTTCGGCTTTCTGATTTATAGTCTAATTCTCGCCTGGTTGGTATGTATGACCTGGCGCCTAGGTTCTGAGCCTGCAATGCGCGGCAGGATTGACCTCAGTGCTACCGGATGGATTCCGGCCTACCTGATCATGTCTTTGACGCACGACGTAGGAGGGTTCTTTACCTTAATGCTGATGATCGTGGCATATGCAGAGATACTCGAAAAAATATGGGTTCCCAAATGGAACTGGCGTTTCGTACCGAGAATTCAGCTCAAATCCCCTCCCCAGTCGCAGGTTGTCAAAGCCCTCTCTAAGCAGCTGATATCGAGGAAAGAATAGATGCGGTTCGGTTTTCATTTTTTGGGGTGTGCTGCGCAAGATGATCAGGGACTAAGGGTGCGGGGACCGTTGGGTGTTTTTGCCGATGCCCTGGCTTCCCACGTCGATCACCTCGATTTGTTGCTTGACGAAAAAAAGATCACTTCCGCGGATGGCATCGAGTCGCAAACGGATTATTGTATTCGATCCCCCAATATTAGTTGGGTGTCGCTAGGGCCTAATGGTGGTCCACACTCTTTTCTCAAGCGCACAGCCACCATGGGGAGGCAGTTCTGTCGCACAGCTCCTTCATGGGATTTTGTGCTTTTCCGCGAACCTTCGCGCCGCACTCCTTTTATCCGCCCGTGGATTCGTGGCATACCTCATGTTTTTTTGCTGGGGGGTGACTACAGTGGCGGGATGCATTTACAGCGAGGAATCTACGCGTATTCCCGCGCCTGGTTTTTCACCCGCACCCTTCAACAAGCGATGCGTTCGTCACTCGTCTTCGTCAATAACGAGGTCCTGCTCGAAAAATGGACGCCTTATGCTCGTGAGATTCATCTTACACGGACTAGTACCATTGATGAAGCTAATATTATCGACTCTCCTGCTAGACGGTTCAGGCAACCACCGTATACCCTTCTCTATATAGGGCGGGTAGAGCCACTGAAGGGATTGGAATTTTTGTTGGAAGCCCTGGCAGCGCTTAATGCTCAAGATGCTCGATACGCTTTGCAGATAGTTGGATCGGGTAATGACAACTATATTGCCCAGCTTCAACATAAAGTGGAAGGCTTGGGAGTAGCTGGACAAGTATTTTGGCAAGGCTATATCGGGCGTGACGAGATACTGGACTTCTATCGTGAAGCAGATTGTTTTGTGCTGCCTACGTTGGCCGAAAACTTGGCCCGCACGATCTGGGAAGCCATGTCTCAGGGCTGTCCGGTTGTTACCTCGCGCTTGGGGGGGCAGGGAGTCTTTTTCAAACACGAGCGCGATCTCTTGTTCTGCAAACCTCAAAATAGCCAGGATTTGGCCTATCAAATTGGGCGGTTGGTCTCCGAACCCGGGTTGAGTCAGCAGATCGTGGAGGGGGGATTGAAACTTGTTAAAGCGAATACTCTCCAGATTCGCAGTAAAGAGTTGATTGACACAGTGTCCCACTCATTAGCAGCGTCAAAGCTTAAGCGATAGAGCGGGAATACATGTCTCTTCGACTCGGTTTCCATTACCATATTCCTGCTTACCAGGATGAACAGGGAATCTATAGAACGGCGGGCGAGCAAGGCGTTTTTCTGGACAGCCTGGCTTCTCAGTGTGACGCGCTGATTTGTTTTCTGTACTCTCCGATAGCGCATGAAAACCCGTATATGAGTTACGCGTTACGTTCTCCTAATATCACCCTGGTAAATCTTGGACCGCATCAATCTATCCCTCAGCGTTTTAGCAGGATGCGCCAAGTCACGGCTCAGTTGTCGTCCTGTCTTGGCCAACTCGATGTGCTGCTTCTCCGGGGACCATCGCCTTTGTTGCCGACGTTTGCCCAGAAGTCCAAGGGCTTGCCGGTTGCGCTGCTCATTGTTGGAGATTATAAAGCAGGCGTCCACAGCGTGGTACATACAGGGTGGCGTAGAGCACTTATTCGATTATTTGTGATTTGGAACGCCCACCAGCAGTTAAGGGTCGCCCGGAAAGCACTGACCTTCGTCAACAGTCAGAAGCTCTACAGCGATATGCAGCAGGCACAAGTGCCTAACTTGAAACTCATCCAAACCACCACGCTCACCAAAGCAGATTTTTATGAACGTGAGGATACTTGCGCTACAACGCCGATCCGGCTGCTCTATACTGGGCGCATTGTACGGGCTAAAGGACTATTCGAAATGGTCGATGCGGTGGCTTGGCTGGTTCAACGAGGCCAGGATATTGTTTTGAACCTACTGGGACAAACCGGCCAAGATGCGACCTTGAGCCAATTAGAGCGGTTTGCCCACGCCAAAGGAGTCGGTGATCGCGTGCACTACCGCGGCTACAAAACCGTGGGTCCAGACTTGTTCACTTACTACAAGGACGCCGATATCTACCTAATTGCTTCTTTGAACAACTTCGAAGGCTTTCCGCGTACCATTTGGGAGGCCTTGGCGCATAGTCTGCCCGTGGTGGCAACCAGGGTAGGCTCAATCCCTACATTTCTGAAGGATCAACGAACGGCGTTGTTGGTTGAACCACAGGACAGTGTGGCGCTGGGCCAGGCTATTCTAAGGATCATCACCGAGCCCTCCTTACGTCATTCCTTGATCAAAAATGGGTATGACTTGGTGCGCCACAATACTCTAGAGCGCCGGTCTAGTGAAATGATTTCAAGTATCCGGGAGTGGCTTGGCCCACGTCCCTAATGTATAAACGGCGCAGTTCATAGCAAAAGACCTCAGTCCTCACGAAAACCATGTGTCGGCTTGCCCTAAGAGACTATGACAATAAGTTCATCTATCTACCCTATCTACCGCTTTACGATCTGCCTGATTGGTGGATTTCGTGCCCCTGCAGTCGCCTCACTGGCCAATGCCGATGCATTCGCGGTCATCTTTGCCACTATTGAGGTTTACAATCGTTTTCGTCACACTCCACGTTGGGCTACCCCAGTCCAGTGGACTTCGAGCAACTACACGTCTGTGACACAATCAGTGTCTGCTAAACCAGGATTAGACCAGGGTATCCTGTTGGTTGGCAATTTCATATCCGGCCATGCTTCCCGTACCAGACAGGTATGTGAGGATTTAGCGGATCAACTCGATCAGCGGGTTGGCGAGTAATTCGTACTTCATCCCGCTTGAACCGGATGAGCCATCTCCCATTGTTCAAAAGTGACAGGTACTCAGTTAACCGAGTTCGATTCTCACCTCTCTATCTTTGCACTTTTCGAATTGAAGATTGAAACATCGCGCTCCCGGTGGTACAAGATCGGTTGCTTTAGACCATCTCAACCTCGGAGGAACGCGATGTCGATACCGATTATTTGCCTGGACGGGCGATTGCGCCAGTTCTGCGAGACGTTTCGGACCTGCTTCAGCCAACCCCAGTTCAAGTACCTGGTGACCGTACTGCTGGCGCTGATGCTGTGTCAGGAAACGCATACGCTGACCGTACTGCTGCGCCAAATCGCTGATGGGCAGAGTGTGAGCGGGCTGTCGCGGTTTCTGAGCCAGTCGCCCTGGTCGGCAGCCGAGGTAGCCGGGGCCTGGATCGAGCGGTTTCATGAACAGATGGCTGAGCAGGTGGAAGCGGAACATGAGCGGCAGCGTCGTCAGCGTCCGAAAAACCAGGGGCGTCCTCGAAAAACGGTGGTGACCGGGTACC
>JAFGKO010000044.1 GCA_016928525.1 Anaerolineales bacterium
CGGCCCTCGTCGCGCAGGTCGTGGTTCTCGACGAAGGTGACGGTGGTCTGCGGTTGCTTTTGCAGCACGGTCTCCCAGGTCGCCAGGTTACGCAGGCTGAAACCATACTGGTCACACAGCGCCTTGAGCATCTCGCGCAGGGGGAAGTCGAAGGCATCCACCGGGTTGGAGTTGGAGAAGTTGGCCAGATCGACCCAGTCCTCGATAGCGTGCGCGTTGTCCCAAAACTCGGCCACACCGTAGGGATAGAATGGCTTCCCGTCCCTTATGTAACGGTATTCCTGGATGGCGGTGATCGTGTTAGCCCCATAGCCCTTGACGTAGTCGTAACGGAAGCCATCGAAACCGATCTCCTCGATCAACCAGCGCGCCAATTTCAGGATTTCGGCATAGACGTAGGGATTGCGATGCGACAGGTCAGGCATGTCGCCGAACGCGCCTTCGTCCCAACTCTCGTACATGGACGGGTGGAAGCATTCCCAGTTGCGCGGGAACTTTTCGCTCTCTGGCTTGAACAAGGTCCAGCGTTCCTGCCCGGTGAGGGGATTGACTTCCTGCTCGTCCGCGCCGGAGTTGTGGTTGATGACCACGTCCGCGATCACGCCCAGCTTATGTTTGTGCGCCGTTTCGATGAGACTCAGCAGCTCCTTCCTGGTTCCGAACCAGGTCGGGAGGCTGCCTTTCTGGTCGAACTCGCCCAGGTCGTAGTAATCATAGGGGTCGTAGCCCATCGAGAAACCGCCTAGGTTGGCGGCCTTGTGGATCGGCGGTAACCACAGCGACGTAAACCCGACTTCCGCCAGCGCCGGGATTTGCCTGGTGATGTGTTTCCACCATTTGAATTCTTTTTTCTCTTCGCGGGGACAGTCCCAGTAAAAGGCTTGCAGCATGACGCCCATGGTTTGCGCTCCTGAATTGGTATGGACGTAATTTTACCCGCAAAGGGGGAAAAGAAAACAGTAGAGCAACCTCATTCAAAAAGTAGTGACAATGCACTGGAGTTCATTGGGGTGATCCCGATTTGGCAAGTGGGCTGCGAGCCTACGGAGCCGCACCAAACAGCGCCCCGGGAACTTCGAAGGTCTTCAGGTTTTGGCCATCAGCTCCAATCCCTGACCACTGGAGAGTCTTCACCAGCGTGGAATCCGAATCCCTCATCGCATACATCTCGATGCTGGTTGCACCGATATTGCCGCGCCCAATGGTGACGTTCAAGGTTGATTCTCCCAGGGCTGTCGGGAACAGATCGACAACCATTTCGATGGACTGTCCCGCGTTGGCCTGTTCGATTGACTGGGTGAGCACCAGGCGGTTTTGATCGATGCGGGCATCGGATGCTTCCGGGCTGGAAGAAACAATTTGCATGTTATCGATTTGAACCCCATTCAAATCGATCGTGGTCCAGTCGGAGGTGGTGCTAACCTGTAAGCGGATGCGCAGTGCGTTGGTTTTACATGCACCAGGGTTGGCAGGCGGTGAGATGGGGATCGTTTCGGTCAATGGAATTTCGCCCCGCAACATTTTCGTCGCCAGCCCCGCGAGCTGGAGATACCAGTCGCTTGGAAGGCATTCACCGTCTGTGTCCATCGTGATAACCTGCAATCCCTCTGGGACATCCGCGCTGGTGGCTGCGATCTTGTACATGGCGGTGCCCTCATCCACTTCATCGAACATGGCGTTATAGATCATGGTCGAGCCTGCGGAGATGGCATCGTAGACCTGCCGCCAGTACAGCTTTCCGCCGCGGCGCGGATACTCATTAAAGGGACGGCTGGGGTCCGGGTTGTGGTAGGAATGGCCCGGATAAACAACCGGCATATACTCCGCACCGCATTCCTTTGCCCGCGCAATATCGGGAATGACCGCGTGTGTGTAATAGTCATCCACCTCGGCATCCCGAACGGCGACGCCAACCGTCCAGGGGCTGATGATATCCAACGAGCAATAATAATCTGCCCAGGCGGGATCAGATTGTGAAGGAGATTGGAGCGTACGCCACCAGATCGGCACCCCACCCATTAAGGTGACGCGGTATTTAGGGTCTGGATTGTTCTCGAAAAAGTCAACCAATTGTTGAGCCTGCTCGGGTGTACCAGGCCGACCGTCGAACCCCAGACCCCAGATGGCCAGCACCGGTAACCCGTTATGATGCAGGTAGGTAGGGCTTTCCGTCACCCCCATTTCATCCACGAGAAATTTCCAGTCATCCTCGAGAACCTGGACGATATCGGCGAATTTTTCATTTACGCCTGTTACATCGTACATCATTGCCCATACCCGCCCGTATGCGTCAGATGCGTCGCGGACTTCGCCCGTCACGGTGTTGCGGAAATCCAGATAATAGGGGTTACTCAATTGTCCGGCGAAGCGTTGCAGGAAAACGCCGTCGATCCCGTACTCGCTCATCCATTGGAAGTGACGCAAAACCGTCTGATAGTTGGCAGCCGAGTATAGATAAGCCGGGCTCCCATCGGGGTATTTCAAATCAGTCGGACACTTTTCTGAGTCGGTCAATTCGCTGGTATCGGGCCACATATCCTCTCGATAACTCTCAGCGGTGATCGTGGTATAACCATCTTTGATCCATTGGAAATAACCAAAGAGCTTCGAACCGTCACCCGGACAGGCAAACCAGCCCTGATAACCCATCATGAGCTTGCCGGTCATGGTAGACGGATCTACTGTCGAATGTGGAAGTATGGCCAAGCCTTCAGTTGGCGATACACTTATGGAGGTGGCGGGCTTGGAAGTGGATGAGGCAACAGGGATGGATGTGGATGCGGGAGCCGGGGTGTTTGGTACAGATGAAGAGGCGAATCCTGGGAATGTGCAACCAGATAGCAGACATACAATAAGAAACAAAAAGAGCAGGTTGCGGCAGCGGTTCATATTACCTCCGGGGTAAAAATCCTGATGGTTTGCAGGTCAATCAAGTCAGGTTATCAATCTTAATGCTGACCAACGCCACGACAAGTAGAAGAGTCTTCTCCTTTTCCAGACGCTAAGGCCGCCCAGTCAATCGACTTCCGAGATTAAACGTGCTGATCGAATAGGACCGGGTTGCCGTCGGGGTCCATGAGCATAAAGCTCGCCGGGCCGGTTGTACTCTCGTCCGCTTCCTCCATGATCTCCACACCCTGCGCCTTCAGGCGACGCTGGATTTCGCGCACGTCGATAAAGGCATCCAGCTTCTGGGCGTTACTGTCCCAGCCAGGATTGAAGGTCAATATGTTCTTCTCGAACATCCCCTGGAACAGACCGATCACGCACTCTACATTCTTCATGATCAGCCAGTTCTGCGAAATGTCCCTGTGGAAGACCTCGAAATCAAGCTTCTCGTAAAATGCCTTCGAAGCGTGGATATCTTTAACCGCCAGACTGATCGAAAATGCACCGAGTTCCATGTTTTGCTCCTTAAAAATAAAGTGTTGGTCATCCGCTAATCTTCTATTACGATTTATCCAACTCTGGCATCCCCGGCAACCAGGAGACAATTCTCCCGAGCAGGTGCGGGGGCGCCAGCGCGCCGACATACACCCCTGCCAGCACCAGCAAACCGCCCACCAGCAAAGCGCTGGTAATGGGTTCATCCGCAATCCAGGAAGCGAAGAGCACCGTCACGATTGGCATGAGGACGAGCGAATAGGATGTGGCCGAAGCCGTCCAGCGCTCGAGCACATACAAGGCCAGGACGAATGTCCCGACCGATCCAAAGAGGACCAGATAGGTGATAGCCGTCCACGTGGCAGGCAAGCTGGGCCATCCGATAGACTCTCGAGCGAGTCCAGACACCGCAAAGAGGATCGCCGCCCCCATCCCCATCGCCAACGCATTGGTCGTGATGGGGTGGGTCTTCGGGAAGGTTTTGAAGAGGACGATTGACTCTGCGATACAGGCGGCTGCCAGGACGACGGCCAACAAGGAAAGCAAAGGGACGTCGTCAATAAGCCGGCCGCTGAAAATGATGGTAATCCCGCCTACGGCAAGCAGTCCCCCGGCAAGTACTCGCCATTGGAAGGTTTCCTGACGATGCGCGATGGCCAGCAGGAAAGTCAGGAGTGGCACAAGTGCCAGGATCACCTGGAACAGTCCTGCCGGAACCTGCAAAAGGCTCCAGTAAATCAAGGCATAGCTGATACCAAATTGTAGCGCGCCGAAAATCAAAGCGCCCACCAGCGAACGTCCTTTGGGCAATGGCAAACGTAAAGCCAGGACGATCAGAAAAAGGATCAGCGAAGCAGCCGTAAACCGGATTGCAGCGCCAAAGAAAGGGGGGATTTCCACATTGCTAAAGCGGACCGCAATGGCGTTGTTTCCGCCCAGGATGGTCGAAACGATAAATGCGATCAGCGTAAGCCGCTCTGGTCGTTTTTCTTGCATAAAGTTACCTCCGTACTTCTAAAATCAGTATCCAATCGTTTTGTCAGTGTAACACACAGCCCGCCAGATTATCTTTATTCGTAAAAGGTATTGCTCGAGCCATGCTCGCCATTTGGCTCATTTCAAATGGTCAGGAGCTGGCGTTTGCCTGAAGCAATTTTACAGGATCCCCCACGGCAATCATCCCGTCTGCAACGACTTTCGCCATAACCCCCATTCGTCCGGCTGCCTCATGTGGGGAATGGCCCTGAATATGCTCGAAACGCTGGCAGCCCGTGCGCTGGTTGACCACTTCCACGCAAGCATGATCGCCGATTTGAAAACGGTCGCCCGCTTCCAATTTCCCTACATCCAAACCCCGGATGACAATTTGCTCCCCCATCTGGCCGGGCTGCGTGTTATAACCCTCCTTGCGCAAAGCTTCCAGGGTTTCGAATGACATGATGTTCAAATTGCGCCTGGGATGGCCACCTTTGCGGTCGCCTTCGATGCCGTATCCTGCAACCAAATGGGCAGAGTTGAGCGGAATACGCAGGTAATGGTCCCCCTGGTCAGTAACTGTGCCTTCCGGTTTGTAAACGATGCTGGTTACACTAATCATTCTTTTCGTATCCTTTCACCGATAAATTGGTTAGCTACCTGAAGCTTTTAAATTTTTCAACCTGCTGTCGGTGGTCGAGTACCGCCTGTGCCCCGAAGGGGTGCGAAGCGGAGTATCGCCCGTCCTGGCGTTCCGGGCCAGGGAGACCACGGAATTCAAGACTTCTTTAGCTATTTTGGTCTCGATATGGCGGAAAAACACCGCCTACTCGACCAACGAAATACTTTTTAAACAAACTATCAGGCAATTAGATAAAATAACAGTCCATTGTAAACCTTATCAAATTATGGTAACAACTGGTTATATTTTCCCAAGTATAGCACCCTATTTTTGTCTAAAAACTCGAATTTCCCCATGATCCGTGTTCTTTTTACTTGCTCAAGGTATTATGTGATAGTGCTGCCGTCACCCCCAAACCGATATACACGCTCCCCACGAGATAGCGGTCCGCGCGCAGAAAGGACTGGTTCCTTTTCAGCCAGCCGCCTGCCGTGCTTGCCAGGAGCGCATACATGCTATCCGTCACGATGGCCATCATCACGAACATACCACCCAGCAGTAGGAGTTGCAAGGTCACCGAGCCCGCCGACGGATCGACAAACTGTGGCAGGAAGGCCAGAAAGAACAGGGCGGTCTTCGGGTTGAGGATCGCCACCAGCACGCCTTGGGAGTAAATGCGCCGCAGGCTTTGCGGTTGCAAACTGGCGATTTCGTGGTCCTGGGAGCGCGTCAACAAGCGGCGGACACCTAGGTAAATCAGGTAGGCTGCACCCAGATATTTGACAATCGAAAAGGCCAGCGCGGACGACATCAGGATCGCCGATAGTCCTAAAGTCGCCGCCAGCACATGGACGGAGTTCCCGCTCTCGATGCTGAGCACCGACACGAAGCCCGCTAGGCGGCCCTGGTCCATGCCCCGGGCGATGATGTAGAGCACCGCCGGGCCGGGGGTAAGCAACAGGATGAGCGCGGCCAGCAAGAACACGGGTAAGTTTGTCAAATGGACCACTGGAACTCCTTATCTTAATTTCTCTCCAACCACTACAAGCGAGGATTGGCAAGCCTAATATGTCCACGTTGAATTCTACATCAAAGTGAATATCCACTGATTAAAACAAGGCGGCGAGCATGGATATGGATGCCCTGCCGGTTGTTGGTGGAGGTGCAGGGTTGAGCAAAAAGCTAGCCCCTAAAGGTCTGCGAGACCTTTAGGGGCTTTTTATGCGGCATCAAGACAGTTTCCTAAACGAGTCCTGACTCGTTCGAAATCGTCTGCCGACTCGTTCGAAATCCTCTGCCCGAACGATTAAATCCTTCGGCGACTCGTTTGGGATCGTCTGCCCGGACGATTAAATCGTCCGCCGACTCGTTTGTGAGATGAAGAATATAAATTAAACAGGGCGGCCTGCTGGGATGGAGATCGCCTTGTTTTCCTTACTTCTCAGAAGTCGATAGTCTCCCTCAATAGTGTGTTTTGTAGTAATCTTGGTACAAAAGCCTAACCCGAGGGAGACGAGATGGAAAGACTTGTACAA
>JAFGKO010000045.1 GCA_016928525.1 Anaerolineales bacterium
CAACCAGATCTTTGACCCGCTCGGAGAACGGGCGAGAGGTGTCGAGGTATGCAGGTTGGTCCAATTTTATGGTCTTGCTCATGAAGTGCGCTCCTTAAGTTATTTTCGTATCCTAATATTCCAAATTACTGGGCTAATGATCCGGTGAATCGGTGAGAAATAGGCCTGGGTTGTTATCGCAAATATCGGTACAAAGAACAATGGCAGCGCGGAGAAATCATTTTCGATCTACCGGTATCTCTGTCGCGCCACCTGTAAATTGCAGAAATAATTATTTGTCGACTCAAGCGTCGAAAAAATCTTCAGCGCCAAACAATGACCGTTCATGTTTGGCACAAAATCTGGTAATGTTACTTTGGCTAGACGTTGATAGAAATCAAAACGTCACCCTTTTCTCTCAAGGAAAAAATAGTTTTCTGATCGCCGATTGACAGCTCATACTCGCCAAGAAAGCCGTTAAAAGTGAATTGCCCATTAGCATCTGTTATGATTTTTGTCAGAGGCAACCACCACTCGCCTTTGACCAGCTTCAATAACTCATCATACGCGGGTTTGCATGAGTGATCCTTGCGCAATAATCCAGCAGGCGCATTCAGCCAACCTCCATCGGACAGGTCCCACCAGGTAATCGCCTGAACTGCCGGATGAGCCAATAAAGTCTTGTAATGCAAGACCACTTCCTGCGCCTGTCGCTGCTCCCCTTCCGGTGTACTCGGCCACTCGCTCACCTGGTAATCATTCAAATCGACAATCTCAGGGGGCATGAGGTGTCCCGAGACGATTGTATTCTCGGTAAAGTGAATGGGGAGATTGAACCGCTCAAACCGTTCAAGTACGCCAAGGGTACGCTCAACCCCCCAATACCCCTGATGCATATGCGTCTGAATGCCAATCACATCGATCTGGATACCTGCCGCCAGGCAACCTTCAATAAGGATGTCATAGGCGGGCGAAACATCAAAATCGTTTAATAACAATGTAGCCGCCGGATTTGTGGAACGTGTCGCGTCAAACATCGTGCGGATCAATTCGATACGTCCCAGTTCTTTGCACAAGCGTGTGATTCCATTGTCATAGCGATCAAAAATAGGCATGATGACCGCTTCGTTAACAACATCCCATTGATCAATCACCCCTGCAAAATCAGATACGTCTCGCTGAATACGCCTCAACTGAGCCTGAAGTATCTCCCGATTGCTCATCGTCAGCAACCAATCAGCTGTCAGCGTATGCCAGCACAAAGGATGGCCTTTTACGATACAGTGATGATCGGAATACCATCGTGCAACGTTGAGGATGCGCTGTGTTTGCGGCTGCCCGTGCTGAGGCTCAAACTGCGCCCAATAGAAAGGTAATGTGACTTGATTGAATAATTGTAAATAACGTTCATTACGAAGTTCGGCCTGTTCTTTTTCTTTCCCTGACAATTCCCCGTTTACCAGAGCAATCGTACTTTCTCCCCAATTGCTTCCAAATAGGAATTCGTGATTCTTCTGCTGTACCAGAATTTCCTGATGAGCAACAGGCGATCCACGATGAGAAAGAGTAACCGTTGCCTCGGCTGTTCTATTTTTGCGAATCGCAAGTTCGAGATTCTCCATAAAAACTCCGGTTATGGCAAACTGTCAGACTTCTAAATCCGAAAGTTTCCGCTCACATGCAGCAGGCCCAGCATGTATAACATTCCATCATAGTAACGCCACTTGCCGGAGGGGATACGTGCATCCCAGAGTGCCTGGACGAAAGGTTCGCCCGTCTCACGGTCCGCGGCCAGGGCGGCGACAGCTGCCATCGAAACCAGACCTGTTGAATGGTCGGATGAGAGCGGCGTTCCATCGAGAGCATACTGGTTCGGGTACGAGTCCATTCCCTGCGAGGCGAGGAAATTCAAGACGCGATTCGACTGTTCCACCTGCCAGGGATCGGCAGCGAACCAGGCATGGTCAACGGCTACATTGGACAGCGTGCGCCAGGCATCGAAGCGGAAGTCTTTGTGGAAGCTGTCATCGTAGGGCGAGCCGTCGAAGTTGGCATAATCAGGCATGAGGCCGGTCTGCGGGTGTGCTGCCTTCTTGAAATACTCGCGACTGACCTGCGCGGCTTCTGCCCAGAATTCATTGTCGCGTTCAGCCCAGCGTGCCCACAATTCATAGTAAGCAGGCAGGTGATAGGAAGGATCGGTAAAATTGGAAAGAGGTCCAAGACGCGGCACGAAGACAACCTGTTTGTGTTCGAGATCGAACATATTGGTCGCCAGATCACTCCCTGAATCTTCCTTGTGGAGCATGACATCGAGGATCTCCTGCGCCTGACTTTGATAATCGAAAATTCCTTCACCATCACCCCAGCGTGCTGAGGCGAATAATAGTGCCATCGCGAACCACTCTTCGCCATCCGAGGCAGGGTTGGCGTCCAGCTTTTCACCGTCAATCGTGCAATGCCAAGCGAAGTAGCCTTTGTACGGTTGCTCCGACTGATACATGTACGTTTTTGCCCATTTCCATAAACGGTCGAACTCTTCTTTTTTATCGAGCTGGACCGCGATCATCATGCCATAGGACATGCCTTCGGAACGCACATCGCCGTTGCCAATATCCTCAATGTAAGCCATGTCTTCGCCGACCGGATAATACACGCGCTCGAAGTCATCATTTCCATAGAAGAGTTGATTCCAAGCTGCGTCAATCTTAGCTTGTGTCTCCGCATCCGATTTACCCAGATATTCATCGAACAAATTCCTGTATTCATTACTTTCAAAGGCGCCTACGGGATGTTGCAAAGTCGTGGTGGAAGTGCTTGGATCCACAGTGACGGTCGGTGTGATCGAAGGTGCGCATCCAACGATCAGTGCAGATACAAACAAAAGAATAACAAGGATCAAAACAAGATCTTTCATGATCGAATTACTGATCCAAACCGACATATTCAAACCAGTCGAAGTCCGCGTTGTTTGTGCTGGATTGCCCGTTACTGCTGGCATACATGGCAATGTACGCTCCTACAAAACCGCCTGCAACCGGTGTGCTCAGGATGCGACCATCCACCTCTTCCGTGACTGCCAGCCATTCATCAGGTTTGTCCGCAAAATAAAAATTGTATGCCTGTTCATGAGCTTCTACGTTTAGATATAGTTTTGCTGCGTAAACGGGCTGCTCTGCGATTATTTCTTCTTTTCCATCTGCCCGTTTGATCAGGCGAAGGACCGGCTCCGGTGCTTTTGTTACTGCAAAGAGAAAGTAAAAGTCATTGTTCTGGATGAGAGCCAGACCGGCGCACTCATGCTCGTTCTGCGGGGTGAATTCAATTGAGCACTGCGCCTTGAAATGAATGTGCTGCTGCCTTCGCCCGACAAAACTGGGATTCGACCATTCCGATAAGCGCTCCGGGCGCAGCCGCAGCCGCAAATGGCCGGGGCGTTCACTGAGGCTGTAAAATTCATCGCGCGGCGTGCGCAGAAAATTCCAATGCAGAGCCAGTGCAGGGGAATCGAAATCATCGCGGTCGGGCGTCTGAGGCCAGGTGGTTTCGGGCAGATCAGGGACCGGGTACGAAAACTCGACTCGCCCGGTCCCGGGGCTGACGATGGGCCAGCCATCCTCCCAACGAACCGGAGCAAGGAAGGTCTCCCTGCCAAGGTTATAGAAATAGCCTCCGTACGGCCGCATGGCAAGCAAGACCAGCCACCATTCACCCGCTTGAGTCTCGACAAGATCGGCATGGCCTGTACCGACAATCGGATAATCCAACCCCAAATGGCGGTGGGTCAGAATGGGATTGCCGCGATTGGCTTCATAAGGTCCGGTGATCAAGTCGCTGCGCGCCACAGTCACGGCATGATGATGAGCCGTCCCACCCTCTGCAATGAGCAAATAATAACGATCTTCCACTTTATAAATGTGCGGCGCCTCCGCCCAGACCGCCCCTTTGACTGCTCCATCCCAAAGGATGTACACCTCATCGACGAGGCGCATCGACTGCAAATCCAGTTCCTGGGACCAGATCTCGGTATGTCCCTCATAATCACCGTTCACTTTTGGCCGTGTGCCGGTGTACCAAACACGCCCGTCCTCATCGAAGAAAAGGGACGGATCAAAGCCTGGGGCAGATTCCAGCCAGTGTGGTTCGGACCAGGGTCCAGCCGGGTCAGTTGCGGTCACGATAAAATTGCCCGACTTCGTTTTTCCATCCACCAGCGTATTGATTACATAGAACGTGCCATTAGAATAACGAATGGTGGGCGCGTACAAACCAGCAGAAGGGCGTATTCCATCGAGGGGTAATTGTGAAGGCCGATCAAGCACATGCCCGATCTGGTGCCAATGCACCAGGTCGCGGCTGTGGAAGACCGGGAGTCCCGGGAAATATTCGAATGTGGATGTAACAATGTAATAGTCTTCACCAACTCGGCAAATAGAAGGGTCAGGATAACATCCTGAAAGGATCGGGTTGCGAAAGGCTCGTAGTAACATTCAAAAACTATCCCTTGACGGCTCCTGCTGTGAGGCCGGAAACGATCTGACGTTCCGCGAAAAGATAGAAGATGATGGTGGGTAAAGCCGACAGTGCAACAAAGGCTGATACCAGCGATAGATCCTGTCCATATTGACCCTGGAATTGCATTGTGCCAAGAGGCAGAGTCCATAGCTTGTCACTGTTGAGTACAACAAGCGGCACAAGCAGGTCATTCCAGCTGATGATCATCGTCAGAGCGGCGACTGCAGCGAGAGCAGGCTTGGCAAGCGGGAGCAGAACTCGCCAGAAAAAATCAAAAGCAGTACAGCCATCGATATAAGCTGCATCCTGTAATTCGGCCGGGATCGCGGCAAAGAACCCGCGCAAGATCATGATGTTGCCGGATAGTTGGAATGCCGTCTGTACGATGATGACTCCCCAAAGATTGTCGATCAAATTCAATTGGCGCAGAACAAAATATACGGGCAGGATGGCAACGTTGATCGGAAACATCAATCCCAGCGTAAATAGATTGAAGGCCCAATGCTTTCCCCGAAAATCCATACGAGCAAAAACAAAGGCGGCAAAACTGCATATAACCACCACACCAAATGTAACGGTAAGCATCACTATAAGGCTGTTGCGCATCATTTGCCAGAAGGAATAACTAGGCTGTCCTAAAATCAAAGTGATGTTTTCCCAGCGCGGGGGAATAGGCAGTGCGTAAGGATGTGATAAAAGTTCGCCGCGCGTTTTAAGGGCACCAAAAACCAATATCACGATGGGGACGAAAACGATCACAACAATGACCGAAAGAATAAAATATTGAAAAATTCTGGTTGCGAGTTTGGCTTTTCTCATGTCTTCATCCTTTTAGAAACCAGTAAGATAATCAGGTTGACGCGTCAGGCTTTGATAGATCAGGGAAAAAATCAGGCAGAGTAAGAACATGTAGATCGCCACCGCAGACCCATATCCAAGCTGGAAGCGTACAAATCCGAAGCGATACATGTAGGTTGCCATAGTCTCGCTGGCATTGACGGGACCTCCCTTGGTCATGATCCATACCAGGATAAATTGTTGTATCGAACCGAGAACCGATAGGTAGACAGATGTGCGAATGGTACTGCCAAGCAAGGGCAGGGTGATATAGAAAAAGTTTTGAATCGAGTTGGCTCCATCAATGCGCCCAGCCTCTTCGATTTCAGTAGGAATATTTTGCAAACCTGTCATGAACAACAACATGTGATAGCCAAAATATTTCCAGGTGAGTGCGGCAAAAATTGCGAGCATGACGATTTTGGGGTCACCCAACCAAGGGATCGCCTTGCCGCCCAGCAGGACAACAACAGCGTTGATAAAACCGCGGTCCGGGTCGGGGTTCAAGATGAACAGCCACATGAGTGCAGCGATCACCTCAGAAAGGACATAGGGTAGAAAAAAGATGGTGCGGAAGATAACACGACCTGGCAGGTCACGCCCTACTAAGACAGCCAGCGCCAAAGATAATGGAAGTTGCGCAAAAAGGGATAAGACAATGATTAGAAATCCGTTCCGGAGCGCAATCATGAACACTTTATCTTTCAGAATGTTCTTGAAGTTCTCCAGACCAACAAAGTCTACAGCGGGGCCGAAACCCTTCCAATTGAAAAGGCTGTAATAGATGGATTGGAGAATGGGATAAATTACAAAAAGAATGAAAAGAATGATTGCGGGCAGTAAGAACAGGAATATAACCAGGTTATCTTGAAATCTGCGCGGGGAGCCTGTCCCCCGTTTCAACTTAAATATATCTGGAATGGCTGGAAGTGACATAAAGAATACTCCTTGTCTGAGCGGCGCAGAAAAGGTGCGGGGATCAGGGGTGATCCCAATCCCCGCACAACACTTTCAATGCAACTTACTTTAGTTCCTGCTGGGCAGAATCTTCGATTGCTTGGGCAGCTTGTTCAGGTGTCAGGGTGCCGGCAAACAAGCCCTGGGTGCTGTCGTTGATGACGGAGCCCATCGCTGGCGGCAGCGCCTGATCGTAATACAGCTGGAAGTACTTCGCCTTTGCCAGACTCTCCTGGAGTGTGATCATCAGAGGATCGGTCATGCCAACTTCGCCGCCTTTTACGACAGGGATGGCAACGTTGATTGCAACCAACGCCTGTTGCGCTTCCGCAGTGGTCAGGTATTTGACAAAGTCAATGGCTTCCGGGGAGGCATTCTTGCCAATTGCAAAGCCGTTGCCGCCGCCGACCGCGTCGTTGGGATCACCCGCGCCACCCTCGACAGCCGGGAAGGGGAACCAACCGAGAGCATCGCCGATGCCCTGCTTGTCTTCACTGTTATCTTTTTGAACAGCCGGAGCCCACTGTCCCATCAGTTCCATGGCAGCCTTGCCATTTCCCATCGCGGTGGCTTCATCGCCGTAGGTTGCACCGAGGAAACCATCCTGGAAGGGTTCGAGAGCAACCAGCTCCTGGATCATTACACCAGCTTGCACAAAGGGTTCGTCTGTAAAGGAACCGGTGCGCAGCAACGCGCCTTCAAAATTGGCTTTTCCACCCAGGCGGGTGACCAGATAAGCCCACATGTGCATTCCGGGCCATTTATCGCCTCCGCCAAGAGCGATAGGGGTAATACCCGCAGCCTTGAGCGCCTTCACATCATCGAGAAATTCGGTCCAGGTAGTGGGAGGAGCATCAATGCCAGCCTGGGCAAATAGATCTTTGTTATACCAGAAACCAATCATGCCCATATCCCAAGGCACACCATAGTTCTGACCCTTATAGGCGTAGACACCCAACGCGCCAGGCGCAAAAGTATTACGCCACGCGCCACCATCGGCATCCAGGTCAGCCGTAATATCTTTGAGCAAACCGGCATTGGCATACTCATTCATCACACCGCCACCCCAGCTTTGGAAGATGTCAGGGGGTTGACCGGACTGCATGACAGTGGTCAGCTTGGTCTTGAATGCTTCGTTTTCCAAGACTGTAATTTCAATGTTGACATTCGGATGTTCAGCCATATATTCATCGGCGAGCTTTTGCCACAGGTCCTTATGTTCCTGTGCGGTCGAGATATGCCACCAGGTTATGGTCACTTTCTCGGCTTCAGGTTCAGCCGGCGCTTCTGGAGCCGCAGGTTCAGCCGGCGCTTGAGGTGCCGCAGGTTCTGCCGGCGCTTGTGTAGCCGGTGTGCCGCATGCTGCCAGCACGAAAGCTGCAACTAGCACGAGGCTCAGAAAAATGTAAAACTTGCGATACATGGTTCTTCTCCTTTCGAGAATCTAAATATGGGGTTACGAGTCTGTCGCGACAGACGGACGGGGAAAGATTAGCGTATAATTTGAATGTGTTGGTGCTCCTTTCTTGTATCGCAGCCCTCGTAAATCTCGTGAGAAGCCGCGCTACTGGTACAAGGTGTCACACGCACAGACGGGACTGGCATGACTTAACAGGGTTAGCCAGTCCTGTCCTTTGAGACAGAAGTGGAGTCGCGAACGATCAACTCAGTAGGCAACTCGATTCTTTCAACATTTTTGTCGGGGTTTTTCAAAATGTCCAGTAACATTTGTGTTGCTACTCGTCCCATTTGTTCAAGAGGTTGTTGCACTGTGGTCAACGGGGGAAACACCATGGCCGATTGGGGAATATTGTCGAAACCAAGCACTGAAATGTCCTCAGGGATATACATCTTTCGATTGCGGACAGCGTCCATGACACCCATTGCCATCACATCGTTGGATGCAAATATTGTCGTTGGAGGACTGTCCAGGTCAAGAAGGACAGAAGCACCGGCATAACCATCCGGCTGGTTGAAATCCCCTTCATAGATCAACTCCAGCGCTTCTGGAATATGGTGGGTACGAAGCGCCGACCGATAACCGTCCAGCCGGTCGATGGCACAACCAAGGTCCATGGACCCAGTTATAAAACCAATGCGCCGGTGTCCAAGTTTGATGAGATATTCCGTTGCGTTATATGCGCCTTGCCAATTGGTCGCGCCAACGGCGGGGCATGGTTCGCCAGTACCTTGATGATCGATAAGGACAAAGGGAAAATTGCGTCTGGTCAGTGAACCAGTGTAGTCAGTGGGATTGCGGGGGAGGACAACCAATAAGCCGTCTACCATGCCCTGAACCATATTCGCAACATAGTTTGCTTCCTTTATAGCCGCCCTGTGCGTTGTGAAAAGCATTAAGTCGAGTTGGCTGAGTGCTAGTTCCGAATCGATACCGCGCATGATCTCCCCAATATAGCCTGTACCCAGATCGGGAACCAACACACCGATGACATTGGTTTTACTGCCCTTCAAGCTTCGTGCCTGACGATTGGCAACATATCCCATTTCACGCACAACCATCGTGACGCGTTCGCGCGTCTCAGGAGCAACATGAGCATCGTTATTGATAACGCGTGAGACAGTACCAAGGGAAACACCGGCTTTCTCTGCCACGTCCACTATAGTTACCCTGGGAAAAGAATTTTGTGTTTTCATGTCACAGAAACGTTTACACCTTTATGGACAGTTTTACGCCTTCAACACCACTTTTACCGTTATTTTCAATGATTCAAGGCCAAAACGAGTCGATTTTTGGATATAAACCCGTTCAACGTTCTAACAATGACCGATAATAACCCTTAAAATTTGGAAACGTTTCCATATCATTATATAATTTTTAATTCAAGAAGTCAAGTATTTTTTCCCTGTAACAGTTAAATTGGCAGATTTACCAACGTTGTTTACTCTACCATCAACTTCGGCCTGTTCCCCCAAAGGACACCAGGATAGCGGCAACGCCTCCGCTTGAGGCACAGATTGGATATCAGTTTTCTCCCCACAGTCAAGTTAATATTTGTCCTCTAACTACTTCCCCTTTATCAATAACTGCCTTTCCCTCGGGAATCTTCACGATGACCTCTGCAGAGGCCATCATTTGCAAACGGCTGGATAGTCTCAACGGATAAAACAAAGGAAGGTCAGAGGTTTCTTCCAGACGTCCATGCACGAACTGTGTCCAATCCGATTGTCCGCCTGATTCCTATATCCAACTGGCGACATTGTACACTGTGTTTTGACTTCTTGAAGTGGGGACTCCCCAGGGAGATTTAATAGACCTTATCGGTAATAATGGAAAAACCTGTCACCGCCAAGACGCAAAGGTCGCCAAGCATCTTAATTGAGACGCCAAGGGCGTTTCTTGGCGATTTCAGAATATTTCTTGGCGTTCCTGGCGCCTTGGCGGTTAATACCAATAATGTCTATTCTGCCAAATGGCGGGGAAATAGGCTTGCTTTCCTCCAAGCCGGTCAATGGCCTTTTGATCAAACGGGATTAAAGCATCCATTGC
>JAFGKO010000046.1 GCA_016928525.1 Anaerolineales bacterium
GCCTGGCGGGCCAGATGTGTCCACTGGCGGGTGAGACGCGGCAGATAGTATTCATATTGCGCAAGTTCCACTTGCAGCATGCCTTCACTCGTGTGAGCGTGTTGGGCAAAAATGTCGAGAATCAATGCAGTGCGATCAAGCACCCGTATGTTGACCCCAAGCTCCTTCTCCAACTCGCGCTGGTGACGTGGCGAGAGTTCATCGTCAAATATGACCACCTGCGCCTGGATCTCTTCAGCCAGTGCCTTGAGTTCATCTACTTTACCGGGACCAATATACGTTTCCACATGCGGATGGTTGAGTTTCTGTGTCAGTTCGCCGACGACATCTAACCCGGCAGTATCTGAGAGCAAGGCCAGTTCGGCCAGCGAGTCCTCCAAAGTCAATAATCCAGGTTGTTGGTAGAGGTCTACTCCAACCAGGAAGGCGCGTTCTTTTGGTGGCGCTGTTGGTTCAGGAATTTTCTTAGCCATGTAAGTCTTCTGTGTTAACCGAATCTTGAGGGAAGAGTTTCGCAATTTTTGGATCGCCAGATTCGGTGCGGATGGGAATCAGGATATGAAAGGTAGATCCCGGGCACTTTTTTTCATCATAGCCAGCCGACTCGACCCAGATAGTACCGCCATGCGCCTCGATGATTCCGCGTGCGATGGGCAGCCCCAGACCGGGCCCGCCGCCTTTGAACTTGGTCTTGCCGCTGGAATGCAAGTTGGGACGGCCGACCTGCGAAAATTTTTCGAAAATGGCTGTCTGGTATTCGGCGGCGATACCTATGCCTGTATCTCTCACAATAACTTCGATGAAGCCCGGTAGAATGCGGCCATCGACACTGATTTTTCCTTTGTCTGGTGTGTACTTGATGGCATTGAACAATACGTTACGTAAAGCCTGGTAGAGGCGTTCCGAATCTACATAAAGCCAGGTATCGCTGCCGGCAAATTTCTTGATTTCCAGTTTTTGTTTGCGTTCCATTACCGATGCGGCTAACTCTCCCTTGAGCAGATTCAGGATGTGCATCAATGTGACTTTTTGAAAATTGAGCGAGAGCAAGTTGTTATCAATTAATGAAACGTCGATCATGTCATCGATGATTTCGCGCAGACGGCTTACACCTTTATTCATGCCAACCAGCAGGCCATCGAATTGGCTCTGCCCGGATTGTTCGATCATGTCCCGCATCATAGTGGTATATCCCTCGATCAAGGTCAGTGGTGTTTTGAGCTCGTGCGCTGCTACCGAGATGAAATTGGATTTGGTGCGGTCCAGCCGTTCCAGTTGTTGTTGCACACTGACAAGTTCTTTCGAAATATAGGCGATACGAGTTTCTATCTCAAAGCGCGCCGCCTTGTCCAATAAGTGCGTATAGATTGGAATTAATTCTGTTACCAAATCAAGCGCCTGGGCCTCGGTCAAAGTTTCGCGAGCAACTTCGTTGGTCACAGCGATCATCTTGTTGAGCAGGAGAGTAACGTTGTTTTTACCTTGCTCCAGGTCTGATTGTGTTGGTGATGAGGCCCACTCCAACAGAATCGAATCCAGCCAGGCTGGATCACCCGTTACAACAGCTTGTTCCAACAACGAGAAAAATTGTTCCAATTCTTTCTCGAAGTTGACGCGCACATCCGCACCCCGCGCCATACTATGGGCAACACGGTGTAACCACGCGGGACGGATTTTTGCAAGCAAATCTTGTGCGCTCATTAGCTCTAGTTTACGCTGTCTCCCGTTTTTTGGCAAACAATTAGGGTGTGCTGCTCCGGTGTGCAATCCATTCTTGCAAAGTCGTGCCGACTATTTCCAAACTTTCTGCAGAGACTTTGTCAACTGTATCCTGGGTTGTGTGCCAGTATGGATAGTCGAAGTCAATGATATCTATGGCCGGAATGCCAGCCTGTAAAAAAGGCGTGTGGTCATCGATCATAGAATATTTTGGCTCTGGGATGAATACTTGTCCATATCCCAACGTAGCAGCTACAGCCCAAATGTCAGCTGCCAGTCTCTGGTCAGAGTTTTGTTCTATGTAGATATTAAGGTCTGCATCGCCGATCATATCAACGATTATGACCGCTTCTGGATGAGTCTCTAATTCTGCTACAAAGGCTTGCGAACCGAGGATCCAATCCCAGCCCTGGATGCGGCCATTGTCCTCCGCGTCGAAGAAAACCAACCAGACGGGAACTGTATCTTCAGGGAGGACGCGCGCCAATTCTAGCAAGACTGCTACACCTGACGCGCCGTCATTAGCGCCGGGCACGGGCTCCAGTATCTTCATCGGATCGGGGTCGTTGTCAGCGTGCATGCGTGTGTCGTAATGCGCAGCCAGGATGATCTTCGGCATCTCCTCTCCGCGATAGGCGATGACGTTTTGGATAGGATGCCCGAGCATTTCAGCGGATTGGATGCGAGAGTCCCAGCCTGCAGCGGACAGTTCCGCGCGCATCCAATCCAGGATCTGGGCATGCCCGGCCGACCCAGGCGTGCGCGGTCCGAAAGCCACCTGTGTTTCAACATCTGCCAATGCACGCTCTCCATTGAAATACTCAGGCTCTGTTTCTATGAGAAATGCATTGGCGTACCATGCCAGCACAACAGCCAACAAAAGTCCAATTCCAATAAGGTAAATGGCGATGCTTTTTTTTGTCATAACAGTAATTTGTGGAATCCAAAGTGCCCAGACTTTGGTAATCCCAACATTAGCCCTCCTTCAGGGATGGTAAGGCGTGAAAGTCCGATAGATACGTTTCCAAATCCACCATAGCGCGATCTGCGTAGGTTTTTCCTCGCTCGCGCTTGCCCATCTTTTTGCCTGTATTTTCCAAGGGGGGCAGGATGCCGAAGTTTGCTTTCATGGGCTGGAAGTCAGCCATGTCCGCGTGGGTGATGTAATTGCACAGCGCTCCCAGCATGGTGGTAGTCGGCAAGGTGTGGAGTGGCATGCCTTTGAGCAAGTTTGCTGCATTGAGACCTGCCAGCAGTCCGGTGGCGATATTGCCCATATATCCTTCCACGCCAGTGATCTGCCCGGCGAAGAACAGATCGTCTCGTGATTTATGTTGCAACGTGGGGCGCAGCAATCTTGGACTGGCCAGGAAGGTATTGCGGTGCATCTGGCCGTAACGTACGATCTCGGCGTTTTCCAATCCGGGGATCAAGCTGAAAACACGTCTCTGTTCGGGGTACTTCAGGTTGGTTTGAAAGCCGACCAGATTGTATAGGTTGCCTATCAGGTTATCCTGTCGTAGTTGGACAACAGCATATGGACGCCGTCCGGTGCGCGGGTCGGTTAGCCCGACCGGGCGCATGGGGCCGAAGGCTAGTGAGTCCCGGCCTCGTTCGGCAATTATTTCAACTGGCAAGCAGCCCTCAAAGAAGTGATGTATACCGGCTTTAACCCCCTCGGGGATGGCGTTCTCGAAGGAGCGTAATTCTATGCGTTTAGCCTCTAACAGAGCGTCAATAAAGGTTTCATATTCATCTTTGGTGAACGGACAATTGATATAATCGCCTTCATCTTGCTCACCTTTGCCATATCGCGAGGCGCGAAAAGCAATCTCCATGTTAATGGAGTCGTAGCTAACAATCGGTGCGATGGCATCGAAGAAATAGAGATGTTCCTCACCGCTGAGCTCAGCCAACGCCTGTGAGAGTGACGGTGAGGTCAGCGGGCCGGATGCAATGATTGTTGGCGTATCCGGTATGTATTTGACTTCCTCCCGAATTACTTCAATCGAAGGGTGACTCTGGATACGCTTGGTAACGCTGCGAGCGAACATATCGCGATCAACTGCCAGGGCGGCACCGGCAGGCAGGGCGGTCGCTTCGGCGCATTCGAGCAACATGGAACCAAGCCTGCGCAGTTCGTTCTTGAGCAGGCCAGAGGCTCGGTCGGGTAAGTTGGAACCAAGTGAGTTGGAACAGATTAATTCGGCTAAGTCAGCTCCCTGGTGTGCGTCGGTTGAAACTTCCGGACGCATTTCGTATAGCTTTACGGGGAGACCCTCTTGCGCTGCCTGCCAGGCAGCTTCACTGCCAGCCAGCCCGCCGCCGATAATGGTAAGTGTGGTAGTATCCATAGAGCGGGGCAATTGTACCATTCCCGTTTGTTTGTTCGGGTGCTGTATAATATATAGTAAGTTCAAATGGCAGAGAAGAATGGTGTCAATTACCGTTTGAAGGAAGCGACCCAGATTGCTGGAGCAACCTGGGTTGTCCATTTTGAGCGCGTGGTAGGGAGGTGGGACTTTCAAGCTTCCTATCGAATAACAAAAAGTCGAACATCCAAACTGGTTGAGTATTTAGGCCAACCGGCCGTCGATTCGTGGTTATGTGGTGCTCTGGGGAGTCGCTCGAGTCGTTCGCGTGCGGTGCCAGATGGCCTTGAACTCGGGTGCGAACGTTTGTTTGCTTTCCCAATTGATGGGAGCACGGGGGTACTCCTGGTTGGCGCTGCGGATCAATCTGGGGTGGCGCAACGTGTTTGGAAATTGGTAGCGAGCACGTTGTCCAAGGATGAGGCGGAGGAGCCTGAGGTTTCACCGGTCGTGACCGACACTTTGGTCCCGGCAATTCAGGAGGGGGTGCCATTTGATCTCCCTTTTGCACTTGATAGAATGCTTTCCACAATCGCTCAACAAGTGCCCTGCCAGGGCGCGTGGCTTGCGGTGAGAAGTGGAGATACGCTGGAAATTCAGTCCCATTGGCGGACTCCGCAATGTAAGGGGGTTTCTCTGGGAATGGATACCAATGTGGTTTTGCACGAAATTGGTAAAACACGGGTTGGAATGCGATTTGACAGGGATAATCCTGGTTGGGAGAATATTCCGCAGATTGGAATAAAGCCAACAACGGGGGCCTGGGGATGTGTCCCGCTCGTAGTCGGCCAGCGTTTGATCGGCATGATTGCTATGTGGCGATTGCGGACATTCAGTGATCAAGAGTGGATGCAGCTTATTGAATTGGTTGTCCGTTCCGCGCCATCGGTTGAAGTAATCATAACGTTTACCGAACTGGGGGGGCATCTACGCCGTCTGGCAATGTTGAATGATTTTGTGCTGACTGTATCCTCCGGCCAAAATATAGATCAGATCGCCCGACGTGTATTTGCTTTGTTGGCGCGAGCATTTCAGGCAGAGGTCAGTAGCCTCTACTTGATGTCTACAGATGAGCGCATGGTGCGTGAGCACCACAATGATGATGGCAAGGTTGTTGTGAATACTACAGGGTTGGCAGGGCACCCAATGGCGGAGTTGTTTAAAGGCGGACAAATAACACGTCTGAGTAGATCGGTGGGTGTAGATTCGCTATTTGGTTCGGAAAAAGCGCAAGAGATGATGTTGGTACCTTTGCGCTACCGTGGGCGGACAAATGGTTTGTTGACTCTGGAGAAATCCCGCGCTGAAGGGTTTTCTGTTTATGACACGCATTTGATTACAGTGATTGCGGGACATCTGGCAGGATTGTTGGAGTATAGTCGCTTGCGCGAAGAAGCCGAAGCGCGTGCCAGGAATCTGGGTTTGATCCATGAAGTGGTGCAGGAAGTGATTGGCTTGCTAGATAAGCAAGAAGTGGTGCAAATTACGGCAGAGTTGTTGGTGCAATATTTTGGATATGAATTTGCGGTCATTCCATTGGTTAACGAAGAAATGAAAGTAACCGTTTGTGGTGTTGGCGGGTCGCGTGCTCCTTCTACTGAACTGCTCCTTTCTGAGTTGTCGGATCCGACTGCGAACGGGCATGGGATTACGAGACATGTCTTGTTGACCGGCGAGAGCATGTTGATCAATGATGTGAGTCAATCACCCATCTACCGCCCGTTGGAGGGGTGGGATGCTGGTTCGGAGTTGTGCGTTGGGTTAAAAGATGGCGAACGCATCATCGGTTTTATGGATATAGAGAGCAGTTCTAAAAACGCATTTGGGCAAAATGATTTTATGGCGCTCGAATCCTTGGCCGGAATTTTATCCAGTGTGATCTCGAATGCTGATCAGTATCAACGCTCGCAAGAGTCTGTGCGCCAACTTCGGCAAACCCAGCAGGAATTGCAGACCAGGATTGAAGCGCAGTTGGAGGCGGAGCGCAAGTTGATCCAGGCTGAAAAGCTAGCAGCCGTTGGTGAAATGGCGGCTGGTATTGCCCATGAACTGAATAATCCGCTTACTACTGTTACTGGATTTACGGAGCTTGTTTTAGATGAATTGCCGGAGGATGCAAACAACCGCCCTGATCTTGAGTTGGTATTGAAAGAAGCCCGCCGGGCTCGCGATGTCGTCCGTCGCCTCCTGGATTTTTCTCGCCGTAGTGAAAGCGAGCGCACGCGCGTTGATTTAAATGAACTTGTGGATGATGTTCTTTCCCTCACAGGTCATCTCATGCATACCAGCGGTGTTCAGTTAGATGCGGTATTGGGTAAAAATTTGCCATGGGTATCTGTAGATCGCAACCAGATGAAACAAGTCTTCTTGAATTTATTTCATAATGCCTTGCAGGCAATGCCAACCGGAGGTCGGTTATTTGTCAGAACTGGTGCGCGCCAGCGCGGAGGTCGAAAGTGGGTGATTGCCTCCATCAAGGATACCGGTGCTGGCATTGCTCCAGAGTATCGCGAGCGAATTTTTGAACCGTTCTTTACCACCCGATCTGGCCAGGGTGGTACAGGCCTGGGTTTGTCAGTCTCATATGGGATTGTTGCCGACCATGGTGGTGAGATCGAAGTGGATAGTGAGGTAGGCAAAGGGACGAGTTTTATAGTCTGGTTGCCTTATTAGCCGATATGAATGAAAAGATTCTAGTTCTTGATGATGAGCCTGGAATTACTTTGCTATGTGCTCGCTTGCTCAAGCGTGCCGGGTATGATGCTACTGCATTTACGGAGGTCACCCCGGCTTATGAGCACCTGCGCACGAATTCTGTAGACTTGCTTTTGGTTGATATCCGCATGCCAGAAGTGGATGGGTTTGCGGTTATCAGCCAGGTTAAGCAGTTACAGCCCGATATCGCCGTGCTTGTTATGACAGGCTTTGGAACGGTGGAGACCGCAATCCAAGCTCTAAGGCAAGGTGTAGACGGCTTGTTGTTGAAACCCTTCGAACAGGGCTCAGAATTAGTTGATGCGGTCAAACAGGCCCTCATCGATAGTGAGAAAAAACGCGATGCCGCACGTATCCAGGCTTTGCGTCCCCTATTCAATGTGACCGAGTCCCTGCTTTCTGAAACCAGGCCGGATCGGTTGATGGAACTGATCAAAACTGCTATCCAGGGGCACCTGCGTTGTTCGCATGTAGGATATTATCAGGTAGAAGATGGTCAGAAGCTAAGCTTGTTGACCAGTGATAGTTTAGTCCTCGATCCAGTGCATAATAAATCGGACGCAACCTTGCTGAAAAGGATCGTGAAGCTCGACAGTCCTTTACTGGTAAATATGAGCGGACCTGGTTCGAAAGAGTTTCGCGCTCTGTTACAAAGGAGAGGCCTGGGAGCGGCGATGTTCGTTCCCGTGATGCGGCTCAATGTTAATAGCTTGCTTTTTGCAGGGCGCAGCCAGGATGAGCCCTCGTTTCGTGAAGCAGACCTGGAAACCTTTTTGATCCTTTCGAACCAGGCTGCAACAGCGCTTGAAAATGCACGTTTGTATGCAGAATTACGAGAATACGTGAAGCAGGTGGAGGAGTCACAACGAGCTTTGCTTCAAGCTGAAAAGATGGCGGCAGCCGGGCGACTATCGGCTTCCATTGCTCACGAAATAAACAATCCCCTGCAATCTGTACAAAATTGTTTACATTTGGCTGGACGCGAGGATTTACCAGAGGAACAACGCTCAGAGTATTTCGAACTGGCTAAGACAGAATTGAACCGTTTGATGTCCACTGTTCAGAGAATGCTTGACTTTTATCGCCCTGGCGCTATTACACCCGACAAGGTTGATCTGCGGAGTATACTTCAACATGTTATAAATCTGATGGCGAAACAATTCGAAAAAGAAGAAATTCTGGTGCAGATCGACGTGCCGGAAAACTTGCCTGCTGTTGTTGCGGTTGGTAGTCAAATTCAACAAGTGTTAATTAATTTGCTCTTGAACTCATTGGATGCAATGCCTGCTGGTGGTGAAATCCAAATCCGTGCAAATTCTGTAAAGGGTGGCGTTGAAATCCTGGTACAGGATAACGGCCCTGGCATCCCGGATGAACGCCTGCCTCATGTTTTTGAGCCTTTTTTCAGCACTAAGGAGGGTGGAACGGGACTAGGATTAACCGTCAGTTACAACATAGTCACTGCGCATGGTGGGACACTTGAACTCGTATCTAATAACAGACCTGGAGCCTGCTTCCGTGTCTATCTACCGATCGGAGGAAAATGATGAAGTCCAATATTCTTATTGTTGACGATGAGCCTGTTACTCGTAAATCACTGACCGATATTTTACGTTTAGAGGGATACAATGTTATTTCTGTTCCCAATGGACAGGCAGCAGTGGAGCATGTGCGCACTCATCATGTTGATTTGATGGTGGTTGATTTACGCATGCCAGGCATGGATGGACTAGAGGTAGTACAGGTTGTCAACCAGCTTGCCCCGGACACAGAAGTTGTTTTGCTTACGGCTTATGCATCAACTGAAACCGCAATTCAAGCATTGCGGTTGCGCATTCATGATTATTTACAAAAGCCCGCTCCTCCAGCGCAAATTGTAAGCAGCGTTAAAAAGGGCCTGGATCGCCGAACTGCCAGAATGCAGGCCAAAGGAGGTGTGCTAGATTCATCTGACGCAATGGAAGCGTTAGATTCTGTTGTTTTGGACGATGGCACAGAAGTTGATCTATCTCGGCGGCAAATCAAGCAGGAAAACAAAAACATAATCGTTAACTTGACCCCGGCCGAAGGTCGCTTATTGCGCGTACTTCTGGCAAATGAGGGGAAAGTGTTTGCCCATCGAGAGCTAGTGTTATTGGTGCAAGGGTATGACACTTCGCAACGAGAAGCGCCAGAAATACTTAGGCCTCTGGTCAGCCGATTGCGCCATAAGTTGGACGTATTCCCGGCGCTATCTGATCAGATTGTGAGTGTTCGCGGCACTGGTTATGTATATGAGGGCAAAAAGGGTAAATCATAAAACTAGCCAAGATGATTAGACCCTTGGCCTAATACAGGTCAGGTGGAATCCCAGGTGGAGTGAGCCAACTAAGCCAGCCACCTCGATGCGGTTTGCGTTCTCCGGTTGGCTTATCAAAATAGACGAGCAGGGTGCTGGCGATAAGTATGCCGGCGCCAATCCACTGTGTTTGGGTGAGGGTTTCTTGCAGCCAAAGTATACTGAGACCAATCGTTACAAGTAATTCTAACAATCCTAACAATGCAGTTTGTAACCCACCCAGATGCTTTACTCCCAAGAATAGTAATAATCGCGATAGGAAGGTAACCAGTGTAAGACCCAGTACTGGCCACCAAGTAGCATTTGTTGGTATAGATCGGTCAAACAACAAGAAAGCTGGAAATACGACCAGGCTCATAGCAATAAGCGTGTAGAGTGTAACAGTGGGAGCCGGAATATCATAAAGAACACGTTGGTTAATTGGGAGATGAAGCGCGTAAAGGACAGAGGCCAGTAGCATTTCTATTACGCCAATGATGTCCACAGTACCGCTTGAAGTATATGTCAAGAAAATAACAGCGATTGTCGCAAGAAAAATTCGAAATATAGTGAAACGACTGGGGGGTTGGGAATCGAATATCATTATGATGGCAACAAAAAGAGGATAAAGGGAATATAGAAGTTGACCAATGCTTGCGTTGATATGCCCAAGCGCACTATAGTATAAGATTGACCCCAACCCATTGAATAGCCCTGCAAGTCCACAGCCGATCAGGCCAGCAGGATAAATATAGAGGTATTGGCGGCGGAAAATTGCCACAAGGAGCAACAATAATAAGGCTGCTGACAAAGTCCGAAATCCAACAACAGCCAGTGGTGAAAAATGTAGGATAATCGCCTGTTTGCCAAATACAGGGGCAAGGCCCAGAAATACTGCTGATAGCAGAGCAGCCCGTACCCCCGTATTGCGTTTTCGCATCATTAAACCTTAATCTAAGAGAGAGCGTACTTCACTAAGAAATTCATCATTCAGAAAGTCGCCCTTTTGCATCAGTGATTGGATCTGCCCTTCCAATCTGCTTTTTTCATCAGCGGTTAATTCTTTCGCTGATGCTACAATGACAGGAATATTAGCAGTTTCCGGGTTGCGTTTCAGTATATCGATAACCGCAAAGCCATCCATTTCCGGCATCATGAGATCCAGAATGACGAGATCGGGTTTTTCCTTTTCGATCAGCCTCAAGGCGGCTTTCCCATTCTCTGCTTCAAAGATAGTGAAATCTCCCTGCGATTGAAGAATTCTGCGAATCAAACGCCTCGCATCCCCGCTATCATCTGCGATTGCAATTCGAGGAAAGCGATCCGGTGCAACGCGATTCAACGCGGCTAATAATCCGTCTTGCTGGGGAATCTCCTCACGGCTTGGCATTTCGACATCGCGGGACCAATTATCCCCGAGCAGCCATTGTTCGGCAGGCATAGTGTGACCGGTGCAATTAATGACCACTGTGTCTGTTGGTTTTATGATGCCATTGCGTACCAGTTTGAATAATCCAGCAAACGCTACCCCCGCTGCGGGTTCCACCGAGAGCCCTTCCATTTTTGCGACGATATGCATGGCGCGAAAAGATTCTTCGTCACTAACGCTGTCAAAGCAACCGTTGGTATCATCTACTTCTCGTTTGAGTAGCTTATAGGTACGACCCGGATCGCCTGTAGCCAGAGTTTCGATGTAGGTCTTCGGAGATGTAACTATAATTGGTGTCTCCAGCCCTTGTTGCCAGCTGGTTACCATGGGGGCGCAACCTTCCACTTGAATGGCTGCAATTCCCGGAAGCCTGTCAACAAATCCCATTTTTTGAAGTTCTCTGAAGCCTTTTGCGACACCGAGAGGCCCCATGCCGCCGCTCACAGATTGGATATACCAATCGGGAGTGCGCCAAATTGAAGGCTTGCGACCGTTATTTGTAGTAGGACTCTGTTTGATGGTGAGTTGTTCTGAAATCTCAAACGCAATGGTCTTCATCGCTTCAACGGATGTGATAGTTCTTGCCCCCATATCGTGGCAAAGGTTACGTTGGCGCGCGAACTCAGCTGCCATTTGCTTGGTCTGATCATAAGAGCCAGTTACCTTGACGACTTGACTGCCATACAGAGCAATTTCGCGCATTTTTACTGCCGGTACCAGGCTTGTAACGAAAGCCCACAGTTTTATTCCCGCACGGGCTGCATATGCGGAATATGAGAGTGCTACATTCCCGGTCGAGGCAGCTACTAATTCCGTAATACCAGCTTCCTTCAGGGCTGATATGGTAACAGCTGCTTGACGATCTTTGAACGATGATGTTGGCCCCTGGCGCTCGTCCTTGACAAATAGGTTTGGACAGCCCAGCATCATGCCAAGATTTACAGCCTGGATCAGCGGAGTACCACCTTCACCCAGGCTAATGGTTGGATCAGGGTTTCGGACGGGGAGAAGTTCGTGATAGCGCCACAAGTCAAATGGGCGATTTCTTAGTTGGGATGCCCAGGTTTTAGCAACGTAATCGAGATCGTATTCGGCAACCCTCCACTGACCGTTGCACTTCGGGCAATTTGCAGAAGTCGGGTGAAATGGTGCTGTATGATCACAATCTAAACATCTAATTTGGAACGACATATTGGTAAATCTCGCTAAGTGGAATTTGATATGAACTTACTTTGCCCTTACGCGTTGAAGTACATTCTCTACAGTTTCGATCAACTCGTGCTCTGTAAGGGAACTTTTCTGCAATAGACGTTGGCCAAGGTTGTCAAGCTGTTTTTGCTGATCAGTGGTCAAGTCGGCGCCTGTGATAACAATGACCGGTACGTCCCTAAGTCTTTTATCCTGACGCATTTTCTCGAGAATGGTAAACCCATCCATTTCAGGCATGAACAAATCCAGCACGATGGCATGAGGTGCTCTAGCCGAGATGATGCTCCAGCCGGCTGGACCACCTTCGGCCAAGACCGCTTTGTATTTTCCTTGTTCGGATATCATCTTGCCTAACAATCGTAAGTCATTGGGATCGTCATCAATAACCAATACTTCTCGTATGCTGCCATCACCATTTAAGCGATCTAGCGCACTGAGCAAGTCTTCTTCAAGAATAGGCTTGATCAGATAATCTGCGGCTCCCAGACTAAAACCTTTGTCTTCATCCTCTACAATGCTGCAGATAATAACCGGAACATCTCGTGTTTCGGAAGAAGATTTCAAATCGGTAAGTACCTGCCAGCCATCATAGCCTGGCATCATAATATCCAAAGTAATGGCAAAGGGTTTCAATTGTTCCACGCGTTCCTTGGTTTTGGAAGGATCGCTCAGCCCAATAACCTGGAAGCCTTTCGGTTCAAGGTAACGTTCGTACAGGCTAATGATTTGCGGATCATCGTCAATTGCGAGGATTACTCGGTTATTGTCGAGCCCTTCGGTTGCATGTCTGTTTTGGAAGACGGGCACCGAGAAATAGAATGTGCTGCCCTTGCCTGCATCGCTATGAATTCCGATCTGGCCGCCGTGCATTTGGATAAGGTGCTGACAGATTGAAAGTCCAAGCCCAGAGCCGCCAACTTTGCGGGTGAGTGATGCGTCCACCTGGGAGAAAGGCTGGAATAGTTTGGACTGGTCTTCTAGTGCAATACCAGGGCCGGTATCGGTAACGCTGACCATTACCATGGGTTGCCCTTTTGTCGATTCTTCGACGTGAGCTTTGACAACAATTTCACCTTCATCAGTGAACTTGGCTGCATTGGACAGGAAGTTGATCAGCACTTGGCGGACGCGCATCGCATCTGCCCGGACCAAGGGTAAGTCTGCCGGAATTTCACGCTTCAGGGCGATCGGCTTGTCTTTGATCAAACCAGTCGCAGTGGACATAACACTGGAGATCAACTCTGCCATGTTGACCTCGTCGAAAGTTAGTTCCATCTTGCCGGCTTCGATGCGAGACACATCCAAGATGTCATTGATCAGTCCCAGCAGA
The DNA here is from genome assembly GCA_016928525.1 of Anaerolineales bacterium. Next base: position 13,092 of record JAFGKO010000046.1, read on the forward strand.
TGTTGGCCGGAGTTGAAGATTGCAGTCAGGTCTTGTTGTTGGAGTTCGGTGATTGGTCCATCAATGCCTTTCAGGATCACCCGTGCAAAGCCGATGATCGAGTTGAGCGGCGTGCGTAACTCATGGCTCATATTGGCCAGGAACTGACTCTTAAGGCGATCCACTTCGCGCATCTCTTCAATTGCTTGTTGGGCAATATTATAGGAACGTGCGTTATCAATTCCCACAGCAATCTGGTCGGCAAGTAGTTGTAGAATGGCGATTTCGTCCTCAGAGAAGGCATTCACTTCGGTTGCTTGGATGTCAAGCACGCCAATGATGCGGCTACCAATTTTCAGCGGAATGGCTGCTTCTGCTTTTGTCTCAGGCAAGAGAGGATTATGCTTATGAATGGCATCTAGGGCGGTGTTATTCACGGCAACTACTTCACCTCTACTTGTAGCTTTGCCAACCGTAGAGTTAGAACCAACAGCCAGTGAATGTTTGCGTTCCTTCAGTACTTGGCCCGCCTTACCGGTCGCTTCTTGAAGGATGGCATTTAAACCGGTCTCCTCGATGATAAAAATACTGGCGTAGTAGAAGCCAAAACGCTCCACGATCAGGTTTACAGAGCGAGAGAAGATGGTTTCTAAATCTAGTGTGGATGTTACAAGCCGGCCAATTTCCGCAGAGGCTGCCAGATATTCATTTCGCCGTCGGATGGCCTCCTCATTTTCTTTTCGCTCGGTTATATCCGTGTGAATAGCCAGGAAGCCGAGAATATCTTCTTTTTCGTCGAGAATTGGGCTGTTTGTATCAGCGATGGGAACAAGACGGCCATCTTTTGTTTTGTTAATAATTTCTCTTGAAACGGTATTTTTGGCGAGCAGCGCTTCCCAAAATTGTCTGTAATCTTCTTTTGATAATAACCCAGACTTAAGTATGCGCGGGTTCTTACCAATCACTTCGTCTGGGGTGTAACCATAGACGGTTGTAAAGGCTGGATTTGCGTATACGATCGTCCCTTCAATATCTGTCATGAAGACTGCATCTGCAGAGCGTTCTAATCCCAGGCGGAACTTTCGACTTTCCTCAAAGAGACGGGCGTTCTCCACGGTAAAACCAAGTTGTCCGCCAATTGTTTGAACGAGCCCAACAATATTTTCCGGTATGGTTGCATTGAGGTAACGGAAAATACACAGTGTTCCCAAAGCGCGACCTTTTGATTCGATTGGGATACCGATATAGCCATGAAGCCCTGCCTCTATCTCGCCTTTTGCAATAATACCGGGAGGCAATCCGGCGCTAATATCCTGGATCACCATTACTTCGCCAGATTGATATACACGATCACAAAGTGATCCTGTGAGACCTTGAGCAGGGTCTTCCGGGGATTTACCCGGCAACCCAACACGAATGGCGCGCTCCAATTTTCCGCGTGTCTCGTTGAACATTGTGATCAGACCGCCATCGAACCCGGTTAGATCAAGCACCTTCTTCAAAACGATCTCAAGAATTGATTTTGTGTCAAGGGTTTGACTGGCAGCGGTGATGATTTCATTAAGAGAAGCGAGTTCTTCGCTACGCCTTTTTGTTTCCTGAAACAAACGAGCGTTCTCAACAGCAATGGCTGCCTGTTGCGCCAGACTTTGAAGGAACTCAAATTCCGTTTTTGCAAACTCTTCTCCGGGTCCCACACGCCAGACAACCAGCAAGCCGTTTAGTATATCTTGCGACATAATGGGAGCAGCCATCAGATGCTCGTCTGAAGCGTTTTCGGTCCCTTTTATGGTTATGGCGCGCGGGTCATTTGTTACGTTATTTACAATTTCTCCAACTTTGGCGCGAGTAATATATCCTAGAATTCCTTCACCAATCACTAACGGGTCGTTTTTGATTTCATCAGCTTCTTCGCCGATAGCAGTAATTGCCATAAGCGTTTTGTATTCTGGATCTGGAACATACACTGCGGTTGTGACCGCATTCAGGATTTCTTGCGCGCGTGTTGCGATGCGTTCGAGAACGGTCTGCAATTCAAGCGTAGCTGAAATTTCACGTCCGACCTCTGCCAGCGCAGTCATTTCCCTGGCACGTCGTTGGGAATCCTGGAATAAACGTGCATTTTCCAGCGCAAGTGAAAGTTGGTCTGCAACTTGCTTGACCAGCATTTGTTCTTCAATTCCCCATAAGCGCTGTTCTGCCTCGTCGACAATCTTTAAAGTTGCCCAGTTTTTTTCATCTGTCCGGAATGCTGTCGACAGCATAGTAGAGATGGAAACACTCTTATCGGTAAGTGCAGAAGTACTTTCCTTACCGGTGGAGATATTTATCCGGGAAAAGGGATCCGGGGATTTGCTTTCAGTCGGCCCAGAAAGAGTTGCAGCAGTCCTTTTGGATGATTCCCTTTCGTTCTTTGCCGGCCTCTTGGCCTGCTGCGTCTCCGCTTCCCTGTTTATCTCATCGAAAAGTTTATCAAGCCTGTTGTTTGTCTTTTTCTTTGGCATATTCCATTAACTCCTGAGCCAGAACCCGGTATTGTTGTGAACCACGGCTACTTGGTTTGTACTGAGTAATTGGCAGGCCTGCAATCGGACTTTCTCGCAATTTTGTGTCGATTTCGATAACAGTATCAAAAAGACCCTTCCCAAAGGTGTTTCTTAGCTGCTCTTCAATATTTCGGTGTGTGCGGTTTCGCCGATCTAGCATAGTAATCAAAATGCGATATGCAAGGTCGGGATTGCTTTCTTGCCTAACGCGTCGAATCATACCCATCATGTTGCGGAGCGCATAAGCAGAGAAGAACTCGGCTTGTGTAGGAATAATCAATAATTTTGCTGCACTTAACGCGTTGTGCGTAATAGCTCCTAGAAATGGTGGGCAATCGAACAGGATGTATTCATATGGAAGCGGAGACGCATTGTCAATTGCCCGCCGTAACGTGGCAGAATAATTTGTACGGATGGGCAGATATTGTTCTGCGCTATCGATGTTGGGATGCGCAGGGATAATATCTAAGTTTTCAATCTCCGTTCGTTGTTTAGCGCTTAGAAGGGGAGCTGCCTCGACCAGAATATTGCTGGAAGATATGGTCACTGCGCCGGTTTCTAAACCAGCAGCCAGGGTTAGATTAGCTTGTGGATCCAGGTCGATCATAAGAACTTTTTGCCCGGCTTCAACCAGGGCGGCGCCAAGGGAAATGGTGGTTGTAGTCTTAGCTACTCCACCCTTTTCGTTGGAAACAGCAATTGTGTATGTCATTTTTTTTCTCCAGTGGGACTCTGTTCGCTTTGTTTGCTCTTCCCGGGTGGATTTGGATGAGCTTCTGGCATCGAGTTTGCCTTTGATTGTTGTAGGGTGTGGGGCACCAACTGAACTTTTGTTGCCCCAAGCGCGGTTTTCAACTCGTTGAGAGCAGTTTGGATCATTGCATCTGGGTCATTGGTACTTCGGATTTTTGCCGTAATATCTGTAACAAGCCGTTCACGCTCTGCTCGGCGGGTAGTTTCTTCAAATAACCGGGCATTTTCAGCAGAAATGGCAACGCGCTCTGCAACGGCCTTGATTAAGGCCATTTGATCTTCATTCACTTGTCCTGTCTCTGGAACTTGAATTGCGAGTGTGCCAATTGACTCGCCACGCAACATAATCGGAACGGAAATTCCAGGGCGTCTACTTAGATCACCGCGCTTATCTTTTTCGGTTTCACCTAGGCGCTCAATTGGCGCAGCGCCTATTGCAGAATAGTGATAGCCTTCCAGCCGCTGTTCCTTCGGCATACGCCCCCAGGCTTGGCGCAGATATTGGCGATAGAGGGCTTCTGCTTCGGCGAGAGATTTGCTTGATTCTTCAAACAGACGGGCGTTTTCGATCGCCAGGCTGACCTGATCGGCAAGAATTAACAATATTTGCAGGTCGTCTTGGTCGAAAGCGGCTGGCTCTGTACTCTGTACATCCAGGACGCCCACTGTTTTTCCGCTGATCGTGAGCGGGAGCGCCATTTCAGAGTGCGTGTCTGGGAGGTCGGGGTTGTTGAAGAATGTTGCATCCTCGCCAACATCCAGCGCAATACGAGGGGTGCCTGTAGCGGCAACGCTTCCAACGATACCTTGCTCGCCAATTTTAAGTTGATGCCTGCGCGCAAGCATGCGTTGCCCGCCCTCACTGTTGGCTGCGCTAAGTGTGGCATATTGATTACTAGCATCGTTTAAGAAGATACCGACGTGGTAAAAGCTGAATTGTCTACTGATCAATTGCGTGATCTTGGGTAGCAGTTCTCCCAACGTGCGGATGGATGCGATTGCATTCGTTACCTGTGTGATGGCTTCGAATTGGGTAGCGCGTTGTTGATTGCGTTGATTTGCAGATTCTAGCTCGGCACCGCGGATTTCTAATTCCATGGTACGTTCCTCAACTCGTTGTTCTAGTGAAATCTGAAGGGCTCTAAGTTCTGCATTGGCCTCAACTTGCGCGAGCTCGTTTGTGCGTGCTGTTTCAACAGCTTGATTTAAGCGCCCGAGCAACAGGTTTAGAATGCCTGAACTGGCAAAGAGCAGGATTATTCCGATCACAATATCATCGATCCCTGTCCTGGCCGCCATGGTGGTGGTCGTTATCCCTAGCATGTCCAATGTGCCAAGAAGGATAATTGCCAAAACTGCAAAAGGAAGAGTCGTCGTCATTGCACGCTTGCCTTGCAAGAGCGTGGCAATGATGATAATCACTGGATAAGCTACTACTGAAATATCGTGAATCGAATTTGCCCCGAATGCGATGATAGTAACTGCAATGACGAGCGCGATTGGTACAATGGCCTTGGCCATGATGATTCTGCCGCGGATAACCAGAGCAAGAGCGACAATTTCCAAAAGACCAGCGATAATCAAGACGGCAATTGTTACGGATGCCGAAACACCGGGGTCAGCAGCAACCGCAACAATCGGAAGGAGCGTGGCAAACAAAGTAAAGAGCAGGATATTCCGTGTCAGGCGGATATATACTGGATCTTGGTCTTCAGGGGTTTCGAAATATCGAATGATGTTATCAAACATGCCCATTCTCCAACTTGCTATGCCTGTTCTTCCCGGGATTTCGCCTGGTTGCTCTGAAATTGGATCACAATTTCAGAGCCGGGGATGCTTTTTCCTAACTCCTCAACAGCTGTCTGCAACACATTTCGCATATTCACAGATGCGCCAATTTTTGCCGTGATCTCGCTTATTTGTTGTTCCTTGGCAGCTTGGCGCTGGGAGGTTTCAAGTAGGCGGGCGCCTTCCAATGCCATTGCGACACGTTCTGCGGTAGATTGGATGATATCGATTTCTTCCTGTGTGTATTCTTTAGGTTGCTTTCCAAGATCTACGTCTAGATTGCCGATGGTCACACCGCGAAGTTTAATCGGTTCTTTGTGAATGGAACTATTTTTAGTCTTCTTGCCATTCTCTTGCAGGGAATCTTTGATCGGCTCGAGGCCAGACGCCTTTGCACGGTATCCCTTAATACTAGAAATGGTTGAGTACTGTCCCCATTCATTTTGAATATAACGTTGAAGATTTTTTTCAAGCTCTTTGAAAGCCCGCTGCGACTGCTCGAACAAGCGGGCATTTTCAATAGCGATTGCTACCTGGTTGGCCAGCGTACTAAGCACATCGATATCATCGCTGGAAAAAGCATTGGGTTGGTCACTTTGCACGTCCAAGACCCCGATTACATCCCTGCCAATGACTAATGGAAGCGCTATTTCTGATCGGGTAGCAGGCAGGTCGGGGTTGTTAAAGTAAGTTGCATCCTCACCTACATCTAAGGCAATATGTGCTCTCCTCTGGTCAATGGAATAGCCCACGATGCCTTCCTGTCCAATGCGTAGCTTGTGGTTTCGATCCAGCATTTTCTGCCCACCTTCGCTATTGGCAGCGCGCAGTACAGCGTATTCCTTATCATCGGAGAGGAGGAATATGCCAGCATGATAGAAACCAAAACGTTTGCTGATAGTATGAGTGATGTACGGTAGAAGTTCATCAACATCCTGCAGGGAGGCCACTGAACTGGCTACTTCCGCAATCGCCTCAAGCTGAGATGCGCGTTTCTGGATTTGTGCGGAACTCTCTTCTAATTGTGCCGTTCGTTCAACCACTCGCTGTTCGAGAGAGCTGATCAAATCGCGTAGTTGATTTACCATGTTATTGAAGGTAGCTGCCAGAGTTCCGGTCTCGTCGTTTGTTTCTACGTTGGCTTGAACTGATAGATCGCCTGCGGCTAGTTTCTCAGCAACAGCATTGAGACGGATAATCGGTCCGGACAGAGTTCGCGCAAGACTGGTAGCGGCAATTCCGGCAACGGAGGCGATTGCTAAAGTCCAGAGCAGGATGTTCCGCGTTTGAATCTCGACCGGTTGTAATGCTTCGTTTTTTTCCTGCAAGACGATTACGCGCCAGTTTAATTTCTCTACTACATCTATACCTTGGGATATGTTGTTATATGATTTCACTGGTGCGGAACTTGCCAGGACATTGACACCGTTTAATAGGAATTCTGTTTCAATATTGTTAGACTCTTCGATTGCTATTAGGTCAACGGTAGCAAACTCATGGAGTGTTTCGTAATTACCGTTCTCATTGACTTGCAACCTGAGATATCGATCTGTGGGTTGATATATGACGGCATATCCGGTTTCCCCAATCAGGCTGTTGATGAGGAGGTTAGTCAGAATATTGAAATTAACCGTCGTATGAAGGATGCCCACAAATTCATCGCTGCCACCGGAATAGACTGGTACGGCAATGTCAAGCGCGATCGTCCTGGTAGTCGGATTGTAGATAGGTTGACTGATATATTGGCCATCTGCGTGGGCAATTCGCCACCATAATGCATCAGCTTGATAGAAGTTGGATGTAAGAGAAGTGGATGCGATATTGAACCCCCATTTATCGGTCAATAAAATATCAGCATTCTGCGGAAAGATTTTTTGAAACTTGTGCAACTCTGGTGCGAGGTTATCGAAAAGCACCCCGGCAACTAAAGGATCAGCTTCATTATTGGCTGCAACGGCGGCTCTCCAAGTTTGGTTTAATTGTTCAATAGTGGCTACATCCTCACTGTAAGGACTTGCCTGGCTGGCTAACTCGGCTCTGTCTTGGACAGTCTGCGTGAGGGCGAGCTCATGAAGCTTCTCGAATTCGCTCTGGACCAATTGCCCAACTTGAGAAGCCAGGGAATTCGCAAGTACAGTCTGGTTATTTATAATTTCAGCAGTAAGGCTGGCTCTTAATGATAGATTGGTCAGATAAGCCACTGTTCCTACTGAAGCTACCACAGTGGTTATGAAGACAATGATCATCTTGGTGCGCAGGGAAAAATTGCGCAACTGGCGAAAAGTGAAATTACTTCTATTCATTTCCTTGCATCCTTTGGATAGAACGCGCCGAATACAAAACCATTTATTTTCATAAGGCATCTACCCTTCTTCAGTAACTCCAATTTTAAAAACCACCTCGGATGCACTGAGGGCCTTTCGAAGCTCACCTGCCGCTACTTGCATAATGCGCTCAACCTCTGTCGATGCGCTGATCTTGGCCGAGATATCACCGATCACGCTTTCCATGGTTGCTCGTCGCCGTGATTCTTCGAGTAGCGTGGCATTTTCGATTGCTACACCAACGCGTTCGGCCAGGGCTTGTGTGATGTCAACCTCATCTGGATCCCATTCCCGATTATCTGGCAAGCTGATATTTATGGTGCCGATGACCCGGTCGCGTAGTTTGATTGGAACTGCCACCGCTGTATTTGTTGTTTTCTTTCCATCCGGGCCTAGCGATATCTGACCGGTCTTTTTGGCTTTGCGAATTTCAACACTTTTAAGCGGGTTTTCGAGCGGGCGTATGGAGGCGCCAGAGAGTTCATAGCCAACCAGCTGGCGTTTTTTTGATATTTGTTGCCAAGCCTCCAGAATGGATTTTGAAAGGGTAGTCTGTGCCTCTGTCAACACACGTTGTGACTCTTCAAACAGACGCGCGTTTTCGATGGCTACGCTGACCACGTCTGCCAGGATGGAGAGCACTTCCACATCATCCTCGGTAAAGGCATTTGGCTCTGTGCTTTGCACATCCAATGCGCCGACGACAGTCTTGCCAACTCGAAGTGGCAGAGCCATTTCAGAACGAGTTTCCGGGAGATCGGGATTGTCGAAGAAAACAGTATCAGCTCCGGTATCCAGAGCGATGCGCGGATTACCCGTCGATGTGACATAACCTACGATGCCGGTTTGCCCTACACCCAGACGATGTTTGCGAGCCAACATGCGTTGACCGCCTTCGCTGTTTGCGGCGCTGAGCACGGCGTACTGATTGCTTTCATCCAATAGAAACAGACCGACATGATAGAAATTAAATTGCCGGCTGATCATTTGTGTAATTCTGGGAAGCAGTTTTTCCAGTTCCTGGATGGAGGAAATCGTTCGGGCCAATTGCGCAATGGCCTCGAACTGCCCCGCGCGTTTTTGGAGTTGTTGTGAACTTTCTTCCAATTCTGCCGTACGCTCTGCCACAAGTAATTCCAGATTTGCTTTTATATCTTCCAGTTCGCGATTCTTTTGGATTGCAGTCTGTTCGTTTAACTGTGCTTGGTTTCGACTCTGAAAAAGAACGTGTATCGTTATGTAGAGCACAAAAGAAGTTAAGAAGAGTGGAGCGGAATACCTGATCAAGTAGAGGTAATCGTAGTTAGAGAAGGAAGGGATGATCTGGCCATTGGCCTCGCCGTAAGCCAAGCCAAACATCGAAGCAAAAGCAAGTATTGTGGATACAATGATTGCCTGTTTGCCTAATAATAAACCTCCCAAGGCAATGATCATGGAATAGGCGAGAATGGTCAAATCATGGAGCCCATCCCCATTCCAAAGAATGTAATGTAAACCGATGAAGCTGCTAGCGACCAGCACCCAACTGGAAAAACCGACATAGCCGAGCCGTGTCAGACCCAATAAAACCAGGAAGATTAGAATAACCCCCGTGGATGCAACGTACAGTGACGTATTGTCCGTTGGGCCAGAAGATATAACATTGGCAGCAATTAAAGTGAATACGTTTCCGATGATTGTGAAAGTAATAATCGCATACAGGATCTTGGCTGTACGTGTCTTTTCAGCATCTTCAAATTTAGGCGAGGCGATAAAATTTTTGATTTTTGTCCAAATGGTAGCGCTCATAAATATCTCCAGGCACTATTCCTTCTCAACTTGAATGCTGATTTCTGCGCCGGGTAGGATGCGCCCCATTTCGCGCAGGGTGGTTTGCAGGATGTTGTCCAGGTTGATAGCAGCACCGATCTTAGACGAGATTTCGCCAATTACCTGCTCTTTGGCTGCGCTTTTCTGGCTTTCCGCAACCAGGCGCGCGTTTTCGGCCGCCAGCGCCACGCGTTCTGCGGTGGCTTGGATGATGGCAATTTCATTTTCCGTCCATTGATACCCGGTAGAAGCCGGTTTAATCCGTAGTCTTCCGATTGCTTCGCCCCGGAGTTGTAATGGGACGGAAAACGCATCTTTCTGGCTTTCGGCTGGCTGGCCTTTTGAATGCTGGGTCAGTGGCTCTGGCTTGATCCCGTCAAAGCGATAGCCGACAACCGGTGCGAAACGGTGGACGTTCGCCCAGGTCTCTCCGGTCAATCGGCGATAGGCCGTTTCGGCTTGTGCCAACGCCTCGCGCGATTCATCGTATAGACGGGCGTTTTGTATAGCAGTACTGACCTGGTCCGCCAGCGTGGACAAGATGTTGACATCTTCGTGTGAGAATGCGTTTTGTTCGGTGCTTTGCACGTCCAGCGCGCCGACGACTTTGCCGCCAATAGTGAGCGGCAAGGCCATCTCGGAACGCGTTTCGGGCAGGTCAGGATTGTTAAAGAAAACAGCGTCAGCGCCAGTGTCCAGCGCGATACGCGGATTGCCGGTCGCAGTAACATAACCTACAATACCGGTCTGGCCGACTTCGAGACGGTGCCGACGGGCTAGCATGCGTTGTCCCCCCTTGCTGTTTGCGGCGCGCAGGACCGCGTATTGATTATTCTCGTCTAGCAGGAAAATGCCCACATGATAGAAGCCAAAATGCTGGCTGATCATGCGAGTGATGCGTGGCAGCAATTCTGCCTGATCTTGAATGGAGCTGATGACGCGCGAAACCTGCGCGATGGCTTCAAATTGATCCGCGCGGCGCTTGACTTGCTGAGTGGCGGCTTCCAACTCACCGGTGCGTTCAGCCACGCGTTGTTCCAGGTTGCCGATGAAGCTTCTTAACTGTGCGGTCATGCTGTTAAAGGCATTGGCCAGGCGAACGGTTTCACTCGGCCCACCAACGGTGGCTACCAACTCAATGTCCCCTTCAGAAATTTTGGTAGCAGTGTCGGTCAGATCGATTAATGGCACAGCTAGGCGGCGCGCAACGAAAATTCCAATCAAACCAGCCAGGAGGGCCATGCCCAGAGTTACCAGGATAGACCATATTCCAGTGCTGATGATATTCTGATATGCTTCTTGCCAGGGCATTTCCGTGACAACGGCCCAATCTGGGCTTTCCAGAGGTACAAAGGTGGTAACAACAGTCGCTCCATTGATTCCTCGAGACAAGCTGATTGGAGTTTGGTCCCCCTGGGTTGTGTCCCAATTAACGAATTCGCCGACTTTTTCAAGATTAGCTACGTTTTCACCTTTTAAAACACGACTGAGATCATTGAAGGCAATCAAGTTGCCCTGTCTATCTACTACATAGGCAATGCCGCTTTTGCCAATACGGATTTGATTGACCAAATTCCAAATGAATTTAAGGTTCAACTCAGCCACTAGTGTTCCTTTGAAATCTCCCAATGCGTTCGTTACAGGGACCGCGAGAAAAATCAAAGGTTCACTGGTGGAATTATCGATGTAAATTGGGCTAATGTATCTCTGACCTTTTTCGATCACGGTCAACATCTCGATCTCTGTCTGGATTTGTGTGGCGAACTGTTCATACTCTGTTTGCGAAATACGCGCAGCGTGTGCTGTTTCGTTTCCAATAATATTTAGGAAGATTACCTGTCGGAATGCAGGCTGGTAGCCCAGCACGCTTTCAAGAACCGCCTTCTGCTGCTCCGGAGAGATCTTTGATAAGTCTGTGAGTTCGACTATTGCCTCGAGTGATCTGAAATTATCCTCAATGTAATTGCTCACGGTCTTACTGGCTTCTTGAGCCACGAGTAATTGTTGACTGGATATGACAGCTTGTTGAGTTTGAATGTTCGAGAAAAGTTGCAACCCGCTGGAAACCAGTAGCACCACCACGCTCAAAGTGAAAAAGGCAATTGCGAGGGTGGCGGCTAGGCTCCGTGCGGTCTGAGTTTTTTCTTTGCTCATTTGGCTGTTTCCTCTGTTTCTAACTCAGAACCGAGTTCCAGCACGACTTCCGCGCCACCCATTCTGCGCCCCAGTTGCTGCACGGCTGTACGCAGGATGCCCTCCATGTCACTAAAGGTGCTGATACTGGCTGATATATCTCCAATTACACGTTCCCTGGTAGCGCGCTGTTGGGCGTCTTCCAGCAATCGGGCAGTTTCAAGGGTCAAGGCTGTCCGTTCCGCGGCGGCCCGCGCTAGGGCTATTTCATCTTCTGTCCAATCGTGGTCCGGGTCGATGGCGCTTAATTTGAGTTTTCCGATGGTTTGCTCTCGTAGCACCAATGGAATATCAAGGGAAGCGCCATCTTTGGATGTTTTAGTGATCGGTCTCGACGTGGAGCCATCGTACTCGAAGCCCAACACTTTCCTTCGCGCGGTAAATTGCTGCCAGGCGTGACCCGTCATCTGGCGGTATGCAGCTTCTGCTGCCTGCACAGCATTGCGGCTCTGCTCAAACGAGCGTGCATTTTGAATGGCGATAGCAACTTGATCTGCGAGAATGGACAATGTCTGAATGTCTTCGTTTCCAAAAGCGTTCGGCTGAGTGGATTGCAGATCCAGTGCGCCAAACGTCTGACCTGCAATTTTTAAAGGTAGCGCAATTTCGGAACGCGTATCAGGTAGATCTGGATTGTCAAAATAGAATGCATCCTCACCGACATCCAAAGCAATGCGTGCTCTGCCCGTGGATGTGGCATGCCCGACGATACCTTGCGCGCCAACTCTCAGGCGATGCCCGCGAGCCAGCATATTTTGTCCGCCTGCACTGTTGGCTGCCTGTAAAATCGCACTTTCTCCCTTTTCGTCAATCAGGAAAATACCAGTGTGGTAAATGCCGAAGCGTTCGCTAATTAGGTCTGTAACTCGTGGCAGTAATTCATCCAGGTTTTGAATACCTGAAATAGTTTGTGAAACTTGTGAAATTGTTTGTAGTTGTGCAACCCTGTTTTGCAGTTCCACCGTGCGTTGATCGACGCGTTGTTCCAATTCTCTTTGCAGTTGTTGCAATTCTAGGTTGGCTTCCTGTTGTGTTTGTGCAATCGATTCGACTTCACGCAAGCTAAGCGTGAGGCGCTGGATAATTACACGTAAGACTCCGGTAGTCATAAAAAAAAGGACTACAGCAACACCGATGTCTTCGTAGCCGGTTCGGCTGGTAGATGAGAATGGGCTGATGCCGTTGATATCTGTAAAGCCAATAATTATCGCAGCTAAAGAGGCTAACAATGCGAAAATAAAGGAACCGCGTGTGCCAAGGAGCAGGCCTGCCAAAATGATAATGACTGGAAAACCGGCAACAGCGATATGGTACAACCCACCTCGATTGTAGGCGGTGTATGCCGCTACAAGCGTCAACAACCCGGGAACCAATATTCTCCCTGGGAATGTGACCCCGCGCCTGGCGAGCAAGGTTGCCCCTAAGCTGATCAGCGCTGAAATTGCCAGACCCCATACTGTAGTTGGGGTATCGCCTGGAATGGCAACAGCGCCAGCGATCACAACCAAACCTATTGTGGTGATCGTTAGAATGTTGACCACCATCTGATCGGTTGTCAACTGAATTTCTGTTTTAGTTGTCGGTTTGAACAGGGGGGTGTCACTCATATCAAATCTCCTGCGATTCTTCCTGTTCTATTTCGGTGCTGAGTTCAACAGCAACCTTTGTTCCACTAAGTTGGCGGCCTAATTCCATTGCGGCGGTACGCAGGATGGCTTCTATGTCAGTGCTTGCCCCGATATTGGTTGTCATTTCACCAATGGCTCGCTCTCGGGCAGCGCGTCGTTGCGCCTCCTGATACAGACGAGCGCTATCCAGCGTGTTACTGAGTTGCGCAGACAAGGCTTCAATATCCTCAATTTCATCTGGGGTCCAGGACGCTGCATCCGTCGGCTTGACAAGACGCATTGTTGCCACAGTTTGTCCACGAACGCTGATTGGCATGTTAAGAGTTTTCTGATCCGCGTTGAGCACACTTTCACCCTCAAGAAGGGCGCGTTGCATGTTTGCCTCTAATTCATTGGAGGCCGGCACCACTTCACCATTCATCAAACTGACATATCCCAGCCCGTCAACATTTTGGAGCAAAGATTGCCAACCTGTCTGGCTAATATCTCCCGTAGCTTTGCGAGCCAGCATGAGTGCTTCTTGCGAATCGCGTAGCAGGCGGGCATTTTGCACTGCTATGGCCAATTGATCTGCCAGCACCTGAAGAGTGGGAATATCCTCTTCTGAAAAGGCATTGGCCTCAACGCTTTGGATGTCTAGGACTCCCAGAGTTTCTCCGCCTGCATTCAATGGGAGAGCCATCTCGGAGCGGGTTTTAGGCAGATCTGGATTGTTAAAGTAGACCGCATCCTCGCCCACATCCAGTGCGATGCGTGCCTGGCCCGTGCCTGCTACCGTGCCGGCGATCCCTTCCATGCCCACACCTAATTTATGTCCGCGCTCCAGCATTTTTGCACCCTCGTTGCTGTTAGAAGCTCGCAAAATCGCGTACTGGCGGCGTGTGTCTAGCAGGAATATGCCAATGTGATAGAAGTCAAATCGGTCGCTGATGAGGTGCGAAGTTCTAGTGAGGAGTTCCTCTAAATCACGTTGCGCGGCAACGGATTTACCGACCTCTGCAACAGCCTGGATTTGAGTTACACGCTTTTCAATAAGCTGTGTTCGCTCTGCAACGCGCTCTTCTAGGGTAAAAATCAGTCCTTGCGCTGTAGATGCCATGCTGTTCAACGTTCTGGCCAACAGGCCGATTTCATCGTTTGTGATTACATCAGCTCGCGCGTCCAAATTACCCTCTGCTACTTCTTCAGCCGCTTTTGTCAATTTCCCTAATGGGGCAGTGATTGAGTTTCCTATACCGTAAGCGGCCAGCCCGGCCAGCGATAATAGTAATAGGCTGACGCCTGCAGCGCTGAACAGGGTTTTGTGGGTTTCTTCCTCCACCGTTGCGGTTGTGGCGATAAAATCTTGAAGAACCTCATCTTCAGAAACTACAATACCGAGACTATACTCAATGAAGGGGATGGACTGATAGGCGATATACCGGTTGACACCGTTGATTGCTACTTGTCTGACACCGGTTTGCCCACTCGTCATTTTAGCCAATACTTCGAACACATCTAGGGGTACACGGTTGAGCAAAGAAAGATTTTCAAAGTTGCCACTATGCAGCTCCTCTTCGGTCAGATTGAAATCGGCAAACCCTTTGGCAGGCATGGCAATCACTCTGCCTTCTTTGTCGATGAGAAATCCGTAGCCGCTTCTGCCTATGGAAATGCTTGAAACCTGCTGGATGATATTGGTTAATAAAATATCAATTGCGGCAACACCGCGGAATTCATTGTTATCGTCATAAACAGGAATGCTGCTGGTGATTACCAATCCGTTTAACGCGGCATCCTGGTAGGGTGTCGACCAAACAGCTTTGGTATCTAAATCCGGTGATTCTGTCGCGCCAATGAACCATGGCCTGGTGGTGACATCGAAGTCTGGAGGTACGATGGCTGCGAGATCGATATTTGGGTAATACACTGTTTCGCCGTGCTTGCCACCAAAATAAATTGCAATAATTTCTGGATTTGTCTCAAGCAGTGATAGCGTAAGATCATCCAATCCCTTCAATACGGTCAGTTCTCTAGCGATATCATTCTGTAGCACAGTACGCGCAGGGATAAAAATAGATGCGGGCTCACTGTTCGCGTTGTCCCAACTTCCATTGGGGAGTTGGGCTAGCATGTCAAAGGCATCCCATTCGCCCTCTCCAAGTACGATCTTTTTATCGTTGGAGATGATCGTTCCGGCCGTATTTCCAAAGAATTCAATCGAATCCCTTATTGTCGAAAAGAAAAGGTTGGTTGTGTTTGCTTCTCGCGATACGGTAGCGGCCAATCTGTTTTCAATTTCCTGGTCGACGCTGATACCAACTTGGTTTACGAGAAAGTCATTTGTTGCTTTGGAGCGATAAAATACAAAATAGCCCATAGCAGCCACTGTCAGGAGAACGATCAGAAAGTTCCCCAGGAGGATCTTTGCTCTTAGGGAAAAAGCGCCGCGCTGCCCGGTATTTTCTTTCGGCACTTGTGTAGTTTGAGATTCATTCATAATTCTTATCCATGCGGGCTATGAGGAAGTTACCTGATGATGGTTCTTTGTTTCGTCCGGCTCGTCTTGGGGTATCAAGCGCACCTCGGCCTCTTCAAGCAGTAATGTGGATTGAATTTCCCGGGCAGATGTGCGCAATACCATATCTAAATCAAGGGTTTCGCGTATGCGATTAGCAATGCCGGAAATGGCTTGCTTGCGTTCAGCTCGTTGTCGCGTTTGTTCAACCAGCCGGATGTTTTCCAGGGCTAATGCGGTTTGAGTAGCAACTTCGGCGGCCACAGTCTCTTCTTGGGTAGTCCAGTTTTGAAACTCATCTTTACGTTGGAGAGAAATCTTTCCGATTTTCTCTCCACGTAACATCAATGGAATTTCTAAGACATTTTTTCCTTTTGGGGGAGTGGCTTCCATAATAGGGCGAAGACCAGTTGCTGAATAGTGGTAGGCGGGTTTTCGTGAGACCGAATCCGCTTGCCAGTTTTGGCGCATCTCTACACCGGAAGCGATTTCGAGTTGCGAGATAACTAATTGGCTTTCAGTAAGCAATCGTGCATTCTCTATTGTCACAGCAATTTGATCTGCCAAAGATTGAAATATATCAATGTCTTCGTGCTGGAAAGCTTGCGTCTCGGAAGACTGCAGATCCAATACGCCAATAGCCTTGTTGTGCACGACGAGAGGGAGAGAGAGCTCGGAACGGGTTTTGGGAAGCTCTGGATTTTTTAGAAAAGCGGTATTTTCATTAACATCCAGAGCAATGCGTGGCTTCATTTCAGCCGCCACCAAGCCTATGATGCCTTGCGTGCCAACGCGCAGTCTGTGTCCGCGCTCTAGCAATGATTTGCCGCCCTCTGACGAAGCGGCTTGCAAGATGGCATAGTCGCCGCGTTCATTGATGAGATAGATGCCTACATGATAAAGGTCAAATTGTTTCGCAATTATGTTGACAGAGCTGCTCAATATTTTATCCAATTCCTGTATCTCGGCTGTTTGGCGTGCGACAAATGCAGAAGCACTTAATTGACTTGTTTTCCGGACAAGCTCCTTCGTTCTTTCAGCAACGCGGTTTTCCAGTTCCATTTGTGATTCGCGCAACGCATCAACCATGGTTTTGTTTTGTGCCAGCGCTTGTCTGAATCCTTCTTGCAGCATACGCAAACCTGAAATTACTACTAACGAAACTAGAAGATATACTACGCTATCGATAATCCAAATTCCTGGCCCTCCTACAATAGATAAAGGGTCCAATAGTGAAAAGTGTCCATTGAGTACAAGGTAACCCGTTACAATGATCACTGTCTCGCTCAAGCCGATGGCTACCAGACCACTACGCGGACCGATAAGAAGCGCCGAAAGGATTACATATGCCAATAGGAAAAACAGGCTATCTCCATGAATGCCGGCATTTGCCATGCTACTAAGCCCTAGAATGAGAGGCAGCGCTACAAAAATCCCAGCCTTGATGAGATATGGCAGGCGAATCACAATTGTTGCCACAAGCATTACAAATGCCCCAATGTAAATACCCTGTAAGATTAAATTGTCTGTGTTTAGCAGCGCAGGAATTACTGCAACTATGCCAAGAACTGCCGCAATGACCAGAATTCTTTGCAAGAATTGTTCTCGTCGGTCATCTTGTGCAAAGTTGTCATTCTGTTGTGAAACAGGAGCAGGGGTTGAGTGGTTCATGAGTCGCCTTTAATCTCCCTTGATATTTAATTCGATCGTTGCTTCTGTCGCATCTAGGATTTGACCGAGCTCTCGAACAGCGGTTTGGAGAATGCCATCTATCGTTGTCGATGACCAAATCTTGTTGGTGATTTCAGTTACAAATTTTTCTCGCATAGCAGTACTTTGACTTTCATCGAGCAGGCGTGCGTTTTCAAGAGCCAGAGCGGTTTGAGTGGCAATAGCCTCGAGCCAGTTTTGTTCTTCTAGAGAGAAGATTTCGTTCCCTTCTAGGCGAAGCCGCCCAATGGTTTGATCGCGAAGAGCGATTGGTACCTCAACAAGCTTTTTTCCGTCTCCTTCATCACTATCATCGCCTGCAACAAGTGATATTTCGCCGCCGGGCAAGTTGGTATCAATCCATGCTTCGTGCAGGTATTGCTTTTGGATATTACGCATTTCTTGCAGGTTTTGGTTGGTCTCTTGAAATAGGCGCGCATTGTCAAGAGAGATAGCAACCTGATTTGCCATATTCTGCAATGTTTCGATATCTTGTTCGCTAAAAGCGGCTTCTTGGGACGAGTGCACATCCAGCGTGCCCAAGATGCGGTCGCCTACGTATAAGGGCAAAGAAATTTCCGATCGTGTATAGGGCAGTAGGGGATAATTGAATCGTAATGCTTTTTCACCGATGTCCAATGCAATTTGCGCCTGTCGACTTCGAATGGTTCTGCCAATAATATTTGATTGATCAATTGCAAGACGATGCTTGCTTTCCCTTAGAACCCGACCTGCTTCCCCAGTGGCTTCCTTGAGTTCCGCCCATTTATTGGTTTGATCTACAATGTAGATTGCAGAGTAATAGTAACCAAACTCCTCAGTAATCAAATTAACGACACGGTTGATGAGTTCGTCAGGGTCGAGGATAGATGTTGCAACGCGTCCTACTGCATTAATGGCTTTAAGTTGTGCCGTCCGCTCTTCGACCATCTTTTCCAGGCCGCTTTGTAAGCCTTGTAAGCGGGCAACCATGCGGTTGAAATAGATGGCCAGCTTGCTGGTTTCATCAGTTGAAGTCACGGTCATACGCGTGTTTAAATCGCCCCTTTCGACCCTTTGAAAAGATTCCAATAATTGCTGTAGTGGGTCCGAAATGGAGCGCGAGAGGATGAATGCTAAACTGACCGCAAATAGTATGGCGAAACCACCTACCAAAACCGATTGTACTTGTAAGTCCGTGAGAACCTCAATGGAGCCAATTTCTTCGTAAAGCACGCGCGTTGTTTGGTGATAGCCAATGGGGGCAATCAACAAGACAGATATGAGCAAAGATATGAAAACAATTGCCAGGATTTTGTACAAAATCCTGAGTTTGCTCAGGCCCGATAGTTGTTTTGAATAATCTTTTGGAAGCAGAAGACTCCGGACAGGGGTCATGAACCTGTCAAGGAGTACCGTCGATAATGGCACAAATGCTAATATCGTGATAAGCCCCGCAATAACGCTATAAATTGCCTGGTCTCGGGATGCAATACCGCGTTGGCTCAGTAGAAGCGCTTTTGGTATAACGATAAAACTGAATGCGATGCCAACCGCCGTGAGCGCATATTTCCAAACAATATTGTGGGCCAATTTCCAGGCCTCATTGCCGTCATCTTTACTGAGAAATTCGGGATTGCGCTTCCAGGTATTCAGGCGGGCACGCAAGTTACGTGTAAGAATAAAAACGGCGGCAACGAGGGCTATTATTACTGCTGGTATGACTATTAATTCTATACGTCTAAGCAGTGCGGTTGTTTCTGGTGAGTAATCGGCGTTTAGTTGTTCAAATACTACGGCAAAGAGCGTAGTAATGGAGGCCGCAACTTGCGCAAGAAATGTAACAATGACGATGTACCATCCGCCGGTTTTTGTCATCAGACGCCAAAGAATGTTCTGTGTAAACTTAGGTTTCTCCATAACTTTGTTATCCTTTGTCGCTTGATGCCTTTCCGCTAGCTCGAGCCGCAGCATCCTTTTTGATACCCAGTGTGATTTGGGTCTTATGAGCTCCTGTGGCTCGTTTAATTTCATCTACGGTTGTAGAAAGGATTGTCTGCATGTCTGTTGAGCGTCGAATCTTGCTGGTAATCTCGTACAATAAACGTTCGCGTTCCGCCTGCTTGCGGATTTGTTCTACGAGTCGCGTGTTTGCAATAATTGCCGCCAGGCTGCCCGCCAGTGTTCCTAACATTTCCTCGTCAGTTTCCGTATACGCTGCTACTTGTTCACTTTCGACATTGAGCACCCCTAGGATATCGTTTCGAAAGATCAGGGGTAAGGCTAATTCTGAACGGGTATTTGCGCTGGCCTGGATGTAGCGCGCGTCTTGGGTGACGTCGTCAATGCGCAGAGGTTTTCGATGCGCGGCAACCCAGCCAGTGATCCCGGAGCCGAACGGAATAGTCAGACCGGTTGCCTCTTCCGAATAACCAACCCAGGCCTTGGTCGCCAAGTTGTTCCGCTCCGCATCTGCAAGAAGTATGGCAACACGATCGCCTCCTAATGTGACTTGCAAACCCTCGACTGCGCTGGCAAGGGATTCATCCAGGGTTGTACCGGAGGCGGCGGAAGTTGTAATATGATGTAGCAGTCGGTGTTGTGATAGGTGTTCTTGGGTTTCTGCAAAGAGTTCCGTGTTGTTCACTGCGATTGCTACTTGATCTGCCAGGGTTTGCAGGGTGTTCAGGTCGTTTGGGCTGAATGAAAATGGGATCGTACTCTGCACGTCAAGAACGCCAAGGATGCGGTCTCCAATTTTTAACGGAATCGCCGCCTCTGCTCGCGTATCAGGTAACAGCTCATTCGGTAAATATGTAGCGTCTTTTGTTGTATCGTTGACAAGCAACGGTTCACCTTGACCGGCTACAAATCCGACAACTGATTTCGAGCCTATTGCAAGCTTGTGGCCGATGCGTTTCATCTGCGCGCCCGCTTCACCTGTCGCCTCACGGATTACAACATTGCTGCCAGTATTGTCTACCAAGAAAATGGCAGCGTAATAAAAGGCAAAACGATCGTGGATCAGGTTAACGGCTTTAAGTAATAGCTCATCAAGATCGAGGGCGCTGCTTATGTCGCGTGCAATTTCTGCGGCGGTCTGGATTTTTGCGATTTGATTTCGGCTTTCATCCAACGCGCGCGCATTGAAAAGGATTCCGGCAACCTGATTCGCCAGTGCGTTGAGACGTTCTAAATGATCCTGGGTAAACGCCTTTTCTTTTTCAAGGTCTTGGACGATCAATGCGCCAATTGCCTGGTTTTCGATGACAAGAGGGACGCCCATCCAAGACTTAGCGGGTTTACCTATCACTTTGGCTCCCAACACCTTTGCTTGATCTTGGACGTTCTCATTTAACAAAAGAGGTTGTCTGGTCCGAATCAAGATCGATGTCAGGCCTTCACTGATTGGGAATGTTTCAATCGTTCGAATTGTTCCTTCTTCATAGGTATAAGGTATTCGAATGGAATCCGTCTTTTCATCGCACAGGACCCCTGTGAATGCAAAATCACCGATTGTGCTCTTGATTTGCTCGTGCAACGTGGCAAAGAATGTGGTTGTGTCCCAAGGTGTATTCATCGCAGATGTGATTGCAACCAGCGCCTCTGCTTCAGTAATGTTTCCTTTTACTTTCTGGGTCGATGTAGCCTGTTCAAAAACTGCGCAGGCAAGTTTTATCAAATTTGCACAGTCCTGAACATTTTTGGGGGTCAGGGGGTGGCCTGCGTAACAGCCAAGCATGACAAGTCCGTGAAGCCCCTTTTCGCTTGATGCTTGAAAAAAGGTCACCTTTTCAAAGCTTAAGCGGGATGCAAAATCAAATAATTCCGGGATTGTTTTTGTTTCACTTGAAACACTGAATATCTTTTCATCCCCGTTCAGCCAGAACAGGCTCTCGGGCATCGCTAGCAATTTTTCCTGAAGCTGTTCTGGTTTGATATCGATTATTGTGGGCAATTCATCCGGGGCAATATTTTTTTCGAGATTGGAAACGGCCAAGAGTTTAAGCGCGGCATCTTCAACAATAAATGTTGCGGATGGAAAAGGGATTCCCTCCAGCGCCTTCGCCAGCGTTTCCAGGGTGGATGAATAGATATTTGTCGCCATTGTCGATTAGCTCAATTCCCAAACCGGGTCACCGCCCAAAATGCGGCGGATCTGTTCGGGGAAACGATCTGGGTCGAGAGGTTTCCCCAGAAATCCATCAAACCCTGCTGTTCGTGCTTTTTTGATTTGTTCCTCGTTGGCTTCTGCGGTAACTGCCACAATGGGAATGGACTTCAGGTGGTCAGATGCACGAATTTTTTTCAAAGCCCCGTATCCATCTTCGTAGGGCAGACGGATGTCCATCAGAATGAGATCCAGGCGTGGGAGGGTATCGGCATACTCTACTACCTCGTACCCTGATGTTTTCCACTCGCAGTGTATGCCAAGATAGCCCAACATGCGTGCAATAAGCACGAAATTGGAGACATTGTCCTCCACGACCAGGACTGTCGTGTCCTTAGGAATGGCAACTTTCTTGGATTGTGTATCAGAAGTATTCGACTCGATATTTGCCATCTTATCTCCTCAAAAAATGCTCTATTTGGTCCGAGAGCTTATCGATATCAATCGGCTTTTGGATATATCCATCGCAGCCTGCCTCCAACGACCGTTCACGGTCGCCGCGCATCACATTTGCGGTCAGGGCGATAATTGGGGTAGATTCGAATCGCGGGGTGTTTTTGATTTTTGCAGTGAGAGAGTAACCATCCATATCTGGCATGTTGATATCCATCAAGATCAAATCTGGCCGGGTGGTATTAAGGATTTCTATGGCTTGTGTGGCATTGGCAGCCTCGATAAGGGTATACCCTTCAGCCGTTAATATCCTGCGCACAAGTGTTCTGTTATCGAGATTGTCTTCGACATACAAGATGGTGGCATTGGTTGACATAATTGGTTTCTCCGATTTTGATTTTACTTGCTGGGTTTTTGTGTTTCCATATCAGCACCCTTGCAAAAATCTTTCAAATCGGTAATTAAACGAAAACACGGTTCAGACAGAACCGTGTTCCTGTGAGCGGGTGAACGGATTCGAACCGTCGAATGGTAGCTTGGGAAGCTACTGCCTTACCACTTGGCGACACCCGCAATGAATTGACTGTTTACAAATTTTAGCCTCATTTATAAAAACCGTCAAACAATCAGAAGCTGGACCGTATCTCGATAAAATGCGTTTCGCTGATACCATCGATTGTAAATATCAACCTGCCCATTCCCTTTCCCTTTGTTTCATCGATTTTCCATCTCCATGAGCAGATTCCGTTTTCGTTCGCAATGGTATCCATGATGCTTTCATCGCCGGATGGGGGAATATAAGTAAGTTCGCAACTTGTACCGGAGGCCGCCTCGGCTGTGACGGTTATATAATTCTTGAAAAGCGCCTTTTGCGGGATATTCACAACGAAACTTTTTTCAGGAAGTGCTGTCGGCGTGCTTGGCGGTAGCGATGATTTTGTTTGGGACTGAAAAACAAGCAGAACGACTAAAGCAACAAAGCCCACGAGAAATAGAGCGACCAGGCCATTTGAAATTTTCCGCATCGGACTCGTCCGCTCATTGCTCCCGTTTAATCAGCTTGTTTGCCAACTCTGTCAGCGCCTCACCCGCTTCCCCTTGCGGATCAGCCTCCCGCAAGTTGTTCAAGGCCAGGGTCGTCATCTGGCGCGAGATGGCATGCGTGTATTCATAAGCTCCCTCGCTGGCAAGCAGTTTTGCCATTTCCTCGACCTCGTCGGGGTGAATGGGACCCTGCATCCAGCGCTCGGCGAATTTCCCGTCTTTGCTCAGTCCATGTAAAACGGGCAGGGATTTCTTGCCCTCCAGCAGGTCGCTGGCAGCGGACTTGCCCGTGATGGCCTCGTCCCCCCAGATACCCAGAATATCATCCTGCACCTGGAAGGCCAATCCCAATGAATGACCGAACGAGCGATAGGCATCCCGCGCGGCTTCATCGACGCCGCCTAGAATTGCGCCAATGTGACAGCAAGCCGAGAGCAGGCCTGCGGTCTTACCAGCCACCATTGGCCAGTAATCTTCAACAGATAGGTCGTTTCTAGTTTCATAGGACATATCCAGGAATTGGCCGCATGTCAGATTGAGACAAGTGTTATGCAAGACTGTCGCCGCCTCGACGACAGTCTCGGCAGGGTAGTGCTGGCTCAAGTCCACGATGGCCTGGTTTGAAAGCACAAACAGCGCATCGCCAACGTTGATTGCCATTGGCGCTCCCCAGATGCTCCAAACAGTGGGCCGTCTACGCCGCTTCTCGGAGTTGTCCTGGATATCATCGTGTACCAGGGAGAAGTTGTGGACCAGCTCCACTGCGGCTGCGGCTGGTGCTGCGTGTAACCACTGCGAACCACATGCTGCAGTAGTAAGAAGCACCATAAGAGGACGAATTCGCTTTCCTGCCGCTTTCGGTCCCGCACCTTCGCCTGTCCAGCCCATATGGTAGGTGAGCATCTCGTGGAAAGGCTCCGTGCGCGGCTCGTTCAGCCGGGCAATCTGGCGTTGAAGTTCGGCCTCGATCGTAGAAAGCATGCTTTGGGTCAATTCGCTCATCGAATTTCTCTTGGTTAGGGTTGGCGAGATTCTACCCCAGATTCAAGAACCGGTACCGGTATAACTATTGACGCCTTTGGTCCAAATCCAATAGGTGATGGTAAACATACCTATTCCAATGATGGGGGAGAAGTATATCAGGGGTGAGATTTCTTCGGGGCGCAGGAATAGCTGTGACGGATAAAATGCGACGAAGCCAATTGGGATGACGAAAGTAAATACGAAGCGGAATGCGCCGTCGAAGATACTCATGGGGTAGGGGGAAAACTCGCGTAGTTTCCAGGCCAGGCCCAACACCGGCCAGGCGTTGATCACCCAGAAAGCGGCACAGGTCGCAGCGACGATAATGGAGATCTGCACCAGCGCGGCGCTAAAGAGAGTAATGAGTAGCAGACCGAGGCGCAGGAATGACCAGTCCAGATTCAGTTGAAAAGACGCGTAGATCAACAAGATGATCCCCACAAAAAACTGTGTGAGTCCTTTTAAGTCGAACATTTCTGACATATAGTAGAACATCATGTTCAAAGGACGGAAATAGTATTTCAGAAAGGTGCCCTCTGCGACATGGAAGCGCAATTGCCAGAAATGGTCGAATAAAATTTGCATGGGCGAGATGGCGATCATGTAAAAGGCGTAGATGAAAACCATCTCCATGAGCGTCCAGCCAGCCAGGTTGGGGATGGAGTCGAACAGCACCCAGAAGATGGCCAACGTGGCCAGGCTGGAAAAGAACATCCCAATGGAACTGATGATGAAGTCCGCACGATATTGCATGCGGGCTTTGATGTATTGGGCCTCGATGATGAAGTACAAGCGAAGGTATTCGCCAATTGAGTGCATGCTAGCCTCCGCTGATGCGTAAAATTTTGATGGCCTGGTTGTAAAACAAACGTGTAAGGATGAATAGAGCCAGCACCCAAAGCGCTTGCACGGCCAGCATGGGCCCGAAGGTCCCCCAACCCTGATCGGGACGGGTTACCATCATCAGGGGGGTGTGGTAGATGGCCTGGAATGGTAGCACCAGCAGGATTTTCTGGACGGCGTCCGGGAAAAACTGTAAGGGAAGTAACGCGCCGGAGAATACAGTGATGATGATCTCTTTGGTGATGCTGATACCCCAAATGGATTCGGTATAGAAGGCCGACAAACCCACAAAGTAGTCAAAACAAAAGCTGATCAGGAAGGCCAAGATGAGACTGAACGGGAATAAGATCAACCCAAGCCCCATAGTGACTTGAATTTTGAAAACCAGTGTCAGGATCAATATGGTGGGAATGCTGATGGCTGCCAGGTTCATCAGTATCCCACCCAGGCTGGAGAATAAGGCATACAGTTGGAAGTCCAGCGGTTTGGTCAGGTAGACAGCGATGATGCCTTCACGGATTTCATTGCCTATAATCCAATCCGCATAGGTCTTGAGCAAAATGAAGATCGCACTACCCAGCGCTATATAGATAAAGGTCTCGTTGAACGTCAGGCCACGAATAACATCAGCGTGCTCGTAGATGCTGCTCCACAGATAATAAGCCACGCCCAGATAGATGATATTGCCGATGATGGTAAAGAAGAATCCGAAACGGTAGGCCAGCCAGACCTGGAAATTGCCACGTGTCAGAGCCAGATATCTTTTCATCCCAGCGCTCCATCGTATATTTGTTTGACGACGGTTTCCATCGAAATCTCAACGATGCGCACATCATACACAGGGAAATTGGTCATCACCAGGCTGAGCACGTCCGAGAGATGCGTACGCGCCTGGTCGATGGTTACATCTGTCCAGTTTTCTTCTACCTCGGCGATCGTGATGCCGTGACCTGTACCGAAGTGTTCGTCGAATTTCCCGTGTAGTTCCTCCAGCGTGGATTCGGTAAAATCGTCGATTTGCAGTTTCAGGGTCCGGTACGCTCCGAAGAGGGCATTCACCTGTTTTACATTGCCATCATACAGGATTGTCCCCTTGTCGATGATGATGATGCGCTTGCACAGCGCTTCCACATCGCCCAGGTCATGGGTGGTCAGGATGATGGTTGTCTTGCGTTTGCGATTGAGTTCCTGGATCACGGAACGAATTTTGGCCTTGACGGAGATGTCAAGCCCGATCGTGGGCTCATCCAGGAAAACCACCTGCGGGTTGTGCAGGAAGGAAGCGGTGATGTCGCACAACATGCGTTGACCAAGCGAGAGGGTGCGTACCTGTTGCGTGTAAAGCGCCTGCAAGCCGACCAGCTCGTTGAACAGGCCCATGTGGTCGTCGAAGGTTTTTTGGTCGACTTTGTAGATCTCTTTCAGGATTTTGAATGACTCGATAACTGGCAAATCCCACCACAACTGCGTGCGCTGCCCAAAGACCACTCCCATGATTTGCGCCTGGCGGATGCGATTCTCGTAAGGCGCCAAGCCATTGACCAGGATAGTGCCATCGCTCGGCTTTAGGATACCGGTCATCATTTTGATGGTGGTGGACTTGCCGGCGCCATTGGGCCCAATGTAACCGACCATCTCGCCCGGCTCGATGTCGAATGAAATCCTGTCTACCGCTTTGACGGTACGGTAGTCCCCCGAAAAGAGATCGCGGACTGCGCCCCCCAGCCCTTCACGGCGGTTGAGGACTTTGAAATGCTTGCTTAAATTTTCGATGTGAATCAGGCTCATGGGTGGTATCCCCAAAACGAAAAGGATGTGATAATTAGCACATATATTCTATCATGATGTCCGTAATTTTGTGAAGAAATTCTGGAATTTCATCCCTGTTTCTACTACTTTAACAACTGGAATCGTTTTAATTCGGCTTGTAATTGGACGGGAGATTTGAAGTGAATGGTATTGAATCCTAATGAATTTGCTGTCGCAATATTGGGTTGTGAGTCATCGATCAGTAAACAGTTGTGGGCTGGATATCCAATCCTGTGCAGGAGCAGGTTGAAGATGGCAGGATCGGGTTTGAGCATCTTTACATCACCGGAAAGAACGATGTCATCCAGCAGATCAAAGAAGGTGTACTGCTTACAGGCCCTTGGGAAGGTTTCGGCAGACCAATTGCTCAGGCCATAAAGCGGATAGCCGGCTAGCTTGAGCTTGCGCAAAATGTCCACAGTTCCAGAGATCGGGCCAACGATCGAATCCTCCCAGTGATCATAATACGCACGAATTAAATGAGCGTGGTGGGGGAATTGACTCGAAAGCGCTGCGATCCCTTCGGCAAAGGGACGGCCCCGGTCCTGTTCTGCGTTCCAGGTGGCGAAACCGACCTCGGCCAGGAATTGGTCAATTTGTTGCGGTTGGTCGATGAAGCGGCGGTACAGGGCGTGTGGATCCCATTCGAGCAGGACGCCGCCGAAATCGAAGATGATGGCTTGGATGGGAACTGTCATAAGCGTGGATTGTATCAGGGATATAGTTATCGGGTTTATGGTGTGCGGAGGCGCCATACTTCGAAGCCTCCGAAGCCGGTCGAACCCAGTTGCGAGAATTGTTTTTCGGTCCAGGTATGGAAGATACCGGCGTTCGGGTCGATGGGATCGTAGAGCATGACTTCGTCGATGATGTAACCATCCGGCGTGCCAAAATTGGTGACGGCATATGCCCTCATCTGACTGTCCACGCGATTGACCACCAGCATATGATCGAAATTGCCGCCTGTGCCACGATCGATATAAATGAAATCCCCGGGTTGTAGTGGATAGGTAGCCCAATCGAATTTGTTCAGCGGGGTCTTGAAACGGGTGTCCTCGTATTTGTTTGCCGGGAAGACCTGCTTTACCAGGGTTCGGTCTTTGGGAATATACGGATTCAAAAGCCAGAAATCATAGGGGATGACAGCCTCGTAATCGATCAGATTTGCGCCTTGCAGAATCGCCAGGGACAACGGTCCACAAATCAGGGTTGGAGAGCCATAGCCAATGCCGTTGATCTCTTCCCCCACTTGCTTGCTTTCCCTGGTTGTCCGCGCGATGAATTGGATGGATGTTTCGTACAGCTTTATCTGTTGTTCCCGGGTCAATGGACCGGTGATCAGGAGCTTGCCATTCAAGATCATCGACTCTGGAACCGTGGGCGTGTTCGTCGGCATGGGCGTGAGGGTAGGCGAGGATGTGAGGGCCGCAGTGGGGGAGGGCGTGTCCGTGTTTGTTGGGGTTATGGTTGGGGTGGAGGTCGGCGGGGCGGGCGTGGGTGAGTCGGTTGCAAAGGGTAAATAGGTAGCCAGCGGGGAGTTTTTAGGGAGGGCGAAAAACAGGCCAGCGAGGAACAGCCCAGTGACGATAAGCCCGATGACCAGGCCAATGCTCAGATATTTTAAGTTCGAGGGCAGGTGGTCAAGGATCATAGGTTGGCAATAGCGGGGTTTTCGTTGTTGGTGATCCAATTGAGGGGATAGGCCCCGTACAGCGGGGTGGATTCGATGCAGAGGTGGATGTTATTCCATTCATCGTGATTGCAGATGATGTGTTCGTACTAAGCCAATCCTGAAAAGTCAACAGCTTTATCAGACCAACCTTTTGCCTGCACGGAAAGCAATACTCGTTGTTTGGGATTCTGGCTGGCTTCATCCCAGGCGCGTTGCCAGAGGGTTATCATGGTTTGCATTCTCACGAGTTCTGCAGCGGTTTCTGGTTCTGTATCTGCGGCAGTCCATTCGATGAGGTGTTTGGCTTCATCCAGTAAATTTGTAACAATTGTTGGGTCAGTTGATTTTCTGGCGGAGGATGAAATGCGTCCAAGCGTGGCAGCTAATCCGCCCAAGCGGCGGGAGAGGGGGTCGCGTAAAAATCGCTCGCGGAGTTTCTCTTTGTTTTTCATTGAACACCTCCAAGCAATTCTCTTGTCACAGATTCAACTTGTTTGCGGAGATTCTCGTCTTGAATCACAATATTTCTGTTTCCCAATCGGGGACGAATATTTATCAAAGACTCAAACTCAATTCGTTGTTCACTTGGGTACCAGTTTGCACCCCACAGGTCGTCTTGCTCGCTGCCACCATCCAGTAAAACAGATTCACAGTCTGCATGCATTTCTCCACCACCCGATAAAACACGGCGGCGAATATCTACAACAATCTTGATCATGCTTTCGTATTCTTGGAGCATTTCCTGAATTTGAGCAGATGTGGCGGGCTCTTTAAGTATATGTATCATGATTTCTCCTGCATCGATTATATCGTTTGCGCTTTACAGTTCCTTTAACTTCCCAGCCTTCAACCCTTCGACAAGCTCAGGGCAAGCCCTTCCAGCTTTCCAACGCCACTCGCAAACATTGTGACTTCAATCTGTTTCTTTGTCAATCTCATCATTTCAACCGTCTTTTTGGTTGAAACCGCCGCAGCTTTCAAAAACTGACCGGCCATCCCACCCAGGGACGCGCCTAGCGCGATGCATTTGGCGATGTCGAGACCGTCTTTGAGGCCGCCGCTGGCGAAGATCGTCATCTCGGGCAGAACGCGTTTCACGTTCAGAATCGACTCGGCAGTGGGGATACCCCAGCCGACAAAGGTGGCGGCCAGCTTGCGGGTGAACTCGTCCGGAGCACGGTGCATTTCGACCTGCGACCAGCTTGTCCCGCCCGCGCCGGCCACGTCGATGGCGGAGACGCCGCAACCGGCCAGCAGTTTGGCGGTCCGTTCTGAGATGCCCCAGCCGACTTCTTTGGCAATCACCGGCACCTCTAACTTTTTACATATTATTTCTATCTTCTTAGCTAAGCCTGAGAAATTGGTATCACCCGCATCCTGGACGGCTTCCTGCAAGGGATTCAGGTGCAGGATGAGCGCATCGGCGGCGATCATGTCCACGGCGCGGCGGCAGTGGTCAATGGTGTAGCCGTAGTTGAGTTGGACGGCGCCCAGGTTAGCGAACAGCAGAATATCGGGCGCGACCTTGCGGGTGATGGCGAAAGTGGGGGTTTGTTCGGGGTGTTCGAGTGCGGCGCGCTGGCTGCCGACTCCCATGGCTACACCCACTTCCTGCGCGGCTTCGGCCAGTCGCTGGTTGATCTCCCCGGCTTCCTCTGTCCCGCCAGTCATGGAACTGATCAGGATGGGAGCGGCCAGTTTCACGCCGAACAGGCTCAGGCTGGTGTCGATGCGTTCCAGGTCCAGTTCGGGTAAAGCCTGGTGGACAAAGTGATAGTTCTCGAGGCCGGTGGTCAATGCGGAGCGGACATCCTGTTCCAGATTGATCTTGATATGGTCGGATTTTCTCTCTTCGATTGAGGCGGTTTTCGGCGCAACTTTTGACATAGGGCAGTGTTCCTGTCTAGTGAGTCCCCGTTAGGGGAAGATAGCTGGCTTGACACGCTTGCCAATCGGATTACAATAGGCCAGCCAAAAATGTTGAAATCAATTCTGGAGGATTATAATGTCTGATACGTTTGTTGAGGTAAAGGCAATTATCGTGGATTTGCTCGGCGTGGACGAGGGTAAGGTGACGATGGAAGCCAGCTTCCGCGATGACCTGGAGGCCGATTCGCTCGACCTGGTCGAGTTGATCATGGCTTTCGAGGACAAGTTTGGCGCGGAGATCTCTGACGAAGACGCCCAGTCGATCACAACTGTGGGTGGCGCGGTCAAGTACATCGACGATCATAGATAATCTTCAAGGTGTCATTGCGAGGAGCGTAGCGACGAAGCAATCTCAAGTTTCTAGATACGAGGAGATTGCCAAAGTGCCCGCAAGGGTACGCGCCTCGGTTTCGATACTCCGCTTCGCGGTACTCAACCAGCGGCGCTCGCAATGACATAATGTGATTATAACCGTAGAGCCGCTCTCTATTGGCAGAGGGCGGCTCTTGGGTTTTAAGCCTTACAGGTCAATTGGTCTGACATGTAAGACTACTCAGACCTGTCAGACTTTAGGACTACTTTAGAAGTGTTGGAATTTCCTCCGGATGTTTTGCCACACGTACACCAGCAGCTTCGAGCGCCCTGATCTTATCAGCAGCCGTGCCTGCGCCGCCCTCGATGATCGCGCCTGCATGTCCCATGCGCTTACCGGGAGGCGCAGTCTGCCCGGCGATGAAGCTGGCCACCGGCTTGGTCATTTTGGCTGAAATATATTCTGCGGCCTTCTCTTCGTCTGTGCCGCCGATCTCGCCGATCACAATGACCTTCTCGGTCTGCGGATCGTACTCGAACATTTCCAGCACGTCGATGAAGTTCGTACCGTTGACCGGGTCGCCACCAATGCCCACGCAGGTCGAGGCGCCCATCCCCAGGTTCTTCATCGCGTACAGCACTTCGTATGTCAATGTGCCGGAGCGCGAAACCACGCCCACGTTGCCTGGGATGGCAATATCCCCGGGGATGATGCCCACTTTCGCCTCGCTGGGGGTCAACAGACCGGGACAATTCGGGCCGAC
>JAFGKO010000047.1 GCA_016928525.1 Anaerolineales bacterium
GGTGCTTCGCGAAGGGCGGAGGGTGAGGGCGATTCCCCTGCGGGAATCCGCCAAAAAGTCCTCGAAGAAGCCCAACGCATCGCGGACGAGGATGTCAAGATCAACAAACGCATGGCAGAACACGGTGCAACCCTGATCGAGGATGGCGATACCATCATTCACCACTGCAATACCGGTGCTTTGGCCACCGTGGACTGGGGCACCGCCCTGGGCGTCATCCGCACTGCCTGGGAGCAGGGCAAGAAGATCCACGTGCTGGTGGACGAAACCCGTCCGCGCTTGCAGGGCGCGCGCCTGACTGCCTGGGAACTGGAACAGTACGGCATCCCCTATGACATCATTCCCGATAACACAGCCGGTCATTTTCTGAAAACGGGCCAGGCGCAGAAGTGCTTTGTCGGCTCCGATCGTACGGCCGCCAATGGCGATGTAGCTAACAAAATCGGCACCTATATGTTAGCACTGGCCGCCCACGATAACGGCATACCCTTTTACCCGGTTGTGCCAACCTCGACCATTGACCTGTCTCTCGCGCACGGTGGCCTGATCCCTATCGAAGAACGCGCCCCGACAGAGGTATTGGGATTACAATTCCAAGGTGAGCGAATCGCGCCTGTGGAAGCCCACGCACGCAATATTGCTTTCGATGTAACCCCAGCCAGACTTGTGACTGCTATTGTGACTGAAAATGGGGTTGTGTACCCTCCTTTTGAAACAAATCTTAGAAAGGTTGTTGAAAGTTAAAAGTTGAAGGTTTAAGCCTGATCTTTCAACCTTTCACATTCAACCTGCAACTCGTTATGGACATACTCCTCACCGGCTCTGTTGCCTACGATTACCTGATGACCTTCCCCGGCCTGTTCAAAGAACAGATCCTGCCGGAACGGTTGGAATCGATCAGCCTGTCATTCCTGGTCGAATCGATGTCCCGCCAGCGTGGCGGGGTGGCGCCGAATATCGCCTACAGCATGGCCTTGCTGGGCACGCGTCCGCGCGTGATGGCGACCGTAGGCGAAGATTTCGAGGAATACCGCGCCTGGCTCGAAAGTAAGGGCGTGGATACATCCCTGATGAAAGTCGTCCCCGGCGTGTTCACAGCTTCGTTCTTCGCCACCACTGACCAAACCAACGCCCAGATTGCCTCGTTCTACCCGGGCGCGATGGGACACGCGAGCTCGCAGTCCCTCAAGGACCTGCCATCGAAACCGGAACTGATTCTGGTGTCCCCGAATGAACCGGGGGCGATGACCAAATTTGCTGCCGAATCGCGCGAATTGGGGATTCCCTATCTATATGACCCGAGCCAGCAGGTCCTGCGTTTGAACGGTACAGAACTGGCGCGCGACATGGAAGGGGCTTATCTTTTGTTTTGCAATGATTACGAATATGGATTGATCTCGAAGAAAACCAGCTGGGATTTGAAACAGATGTTGAAGCATGTCAAGGTGGTGGTGGTGACGCGCGGCAAAGATGGCGCAACTTTGTACACTAACGGTAACGAGTGCCATATCCCGACCGTGCCCGAGCGTGAGATCGTCGATCCAACAGGTGTAGGCGATGCCTTCCGCGGTGGCTTTTTGGCCGGTTACAGCCGCGGTTTCGACTGGAAGTTGTGCGGTGAAATCGGCTCGCTGGCTGCGGTTTATTGCCTGGAGCAGAACGGTCCGCAGAGCCATTTCTATACGCGCGAAGAGTTCGTAGGTCGTTTCCGCGAACATTTCGATGATGGGGGGAAGCTAAATCAGTTATTAGAGAGCGGAGAATAGAGAGTAGTGCATTGCGCTGCTCACTATTCTCTACTCATCTACTCTCTATTCTCTAAGGAGTTAACATGAGCAATTACGATATCAAAGACATCAATCAGGCCGAAGGCGGCCGGCGTCGCATTGACTGGGCCGAGCGTGAAATGCCCGTCTTGCGCCAGATCCACGAACGCTTCGAGAAGGAAAAACCGCTCAAGGGTGTGCGCGTTTCGGCCTGTTTGCACGTGACCACCGAGACAGCCAACTTGATGCGCACATTGCAAGCCGGTGGCGCGGACATCGTGCTGACCGCCTCTAACCCGCTTTCCACCCAGGATGATGTAGCTGCGGCGCTGGTCAACCAGTACGAAATTCCCACGTACGCCATTAAAGGTGAAGACAACGTCACATATTACAAGCACATCGGTGCAGCGCTCGACCACAAACCACACATGACCATGGACGACGGCGCCGACCTGGTGTCCACCATTCACAAATCCCGCCGTGAGCTGCTGGACGAGATCATCGGCGGCACCGAAGAGACCACCACCGGTGTCATCCGCCTACGCGCGATGGCCGCCGACAAGATGCTGCAGTTTCCGGTCGTCGCCGTCAACGATGCCATGACCAAACATTTCTTTGACAACCGCTATGGCACTGGCCAGTCCACCATCGACGGTATTATCCGCGCTACCAACGTGCTGCTAGCGGGCAAGGTCTTCGTTGTGGCCGGCTACGGTTGGTGCGGACGCGGCCTGGCATCCCGCGCGCGCGGGATGGGTTCGCAGGTCATCGTCACGGAAGTTGATCCGCTCAAGGCACTCGAAGCGGTCATGGACGGTTACCAGGTCATGCCGATGGCCGAAGCCGCTCGGATCGGCGACATCTTCTGCACCCTGACCGGTGACATCAATGTGGTTGACACTCATCATTTCGAAGTGATGAAAGATGGCGCTATTGTCGCCAACTCCGGTCACTTCAACGTCGAGATCAATATCCCCGGTTTGCAGAAGATGAGCAAGGGCGATGCGAAACTGGTGCGCCCGTTCGTGGATCAGTACGAAACCAAAGATGGACGTAAGATCAACATCCTCGGCGAGGGACGTCTGATCAATCTCGCTTCAGCCGAAGGGCATCCTGCCTCCGTTATGGACATGTCCTTTGCCAACCAGGCGCTGGCTGCCGAGTACATGGTCAAGAATGCCGACAAGCTGGAGAAGAAAGTTTACTCCGTCCCCGCAGAGATCGATGCCGAGATCGCCCGTATCAAGCTTGCAGCCATGGGCGTTGACATCGACGTGCTGACCGAAGAACAGGTCAAATATCTGAACTCCTGGGAAGAGGGCACATAGATTTAACGGTTATGGGTAATTAAAAAGTCTTGCAATGACAAAGTGCCATTGCAAGACTTTTCGATTTGCCTGGTTGTGAATCAGGCTTGATTGGCTTTTGCCTCAAGCGATTTCTGGTAGGCCTTCCAACCCGGGCACCAGCCTGTGTGCCACTTCCACAAACGCGCCATCAGGGATTTTGGATTCTTTTCCGCTTTCAGCCGCATTGGGCAGGTTTCGCATTTGTATTCAGCCATTTGTTTTCTCCTCGATTGAAATGGAATTGGGGGTAGTTTGGTGAAATGATTGGTTATTCTAGTGGATAAATCATCGATTTCGATCTTCAATGTGAATTTTATCACAATAAGACGGGAGGATAGATTCTACAAAAATCCCGCAACCAAAGTGGCTGCGGGATTTGTTATCTATCCAATTCATGCCGGATTATGGACAAGTCACGATTACCGATTTCTTCGCAGATGCGCCGGTGGCGTTGAAAGCTTCCACTTCGTACGTGAACGGCACCCCGGGCGCAAGCGGCCCGATGACGTGCGGATAGGTGGTCGTGTTGGCGGGTAGGCTGACCAACAATCCACCGTTGAAGTAGACGCGATACCCATCCTCGTTGTTCGCGCTGTCGTCCCATAGCAACACAAACTGATAGTTGAAGGCAGGCCCAGCCGGCGTACAGATTTTGTTGGCCGTAAAGCTGGCCGGCGCGACGGGTGGGGCCAGGGTCGGTGTGAATGTCGCTGTTGGTGTATAGGTGGGAGTTGGGGTAGGCGGCGGCGTGTATTCCGGCAGTCCGGCTGTATTCCCTGTGACGGTTGCATACTGCCCCCACAGCCAGCAGGTACCGGCTGCGTCCGGGTTGTTGATGATCCAGTAATTCCCGGCAGTGTATTTACCGACTACCACAGCCTCCTCGCCAATCAACAAAGCGCCAACCAGGTCATAGACCACGCCGGGACCGGTACGGCAGTTGGTATTTTGGCTGACCGTGATCATCGGCACAGAGGGCGTGAACGTCGGTGTGATAGTTGGCGTTTCGCTCGGCAGCGGAGTATTGACCGGGGCCAGAGTATTCGTTGCCGTAGGCGGGTTGGTGGTCAGGGCTAGGAGCGTGGCGGTAGCCGCTGCCGCTGCCTCCTCTAATGGGTCCGGCGGCGTCTGCGAAGGCAGATTGCAGGCCGATATGCCTAAAATAATGATACATCCAACGATAACGATTTTCTTGGTGATATTCATGCAACTCTCCAGGATAAGATGGAAACTACACTCAATTTGTCTGATTAATTATGTCATACTTTGGATGGTAGTGCAATCATTCGTTGGGCTTTTTATCGCTATGATTATGCAAAAATAACGAACAATAAAGTGCAAAGACGCGATCAAGAATTCTTTAGGAGTTTTAGACAAATAATTGATAACGAAACAATTTTTTGTTCGGCTTTTATCCCAAATTCCCGCTCTCTAATAAGATATCACCCGCGCTTCGACTACTCCTGCACATCATTCTGGGGTTTTGCATTGTGTTTATGTCATAGAAAGGAAGCTGGTGGTCGATAGGGTACATTCCCCCGTAACGGGCTGACGCCCACGTAGTACCAACGCCCTACACCCTCTCTTATATGATTAAGCCAGGTATTAACTGAAAAGTCAAGACAATATGGCGACCGATATGAAGGTCGCCAGTTTGTCAATTCTGTATGATAGCGGTCTGGACTGGTGCTTTGCTTCTAACGAGAACTACTTGCATCTAACTGAAGCTTGAAAGACTGTCGTTGATGGTGCTGAAGACGTTACCAATCATCGGGCCCATCAGCATGAGAGCCGCAATGACGACAATAGCGACCAAAGCAAGAATCATAGCGTACTCGACCAGACCCTGTCCCCGTTCTTCTAATGTGATATACATAACTACTACCTCCTTACCCTTCATCCTTTGTCGACAACCCCTCGGCCAATTTGAACATAGAGACCCTGTATGTACAGGGCCTCTTTGTTCAACGAGTTGGTCTATCAGACCCCAGAGAGACTGTCGTTGATAGTGCTGAACACGTTGCCAATGATCGGACCGAGTAGCATGAGAACCGCAATAACGACGATAGCAACCAAAACAAGGATCAACGCATACTCTACCAGTCCCTGGCCTTTTTCTTTCGGTGCAAACAACATATTTTTCTCCTTTCTTTCGATCTCATTATTAACCACCAGAAGCGGCCGAGAGGCTGTCGTTGATCGTGCTGAATACGTTGCCAATGATTGGGCCTAGCAACATGAGCACAGCAATGACGACAATGGCCACAAGAACAAGAATCAATGCGTATTCAACCAAACCTTGGCCCTTTTCTTTCGGTGCAAACAACATAGCATACACCTCCTCTCCATATTCGTAGTGGTGCGTTAAACGCACCCTATAGACATGACGGAAAAAATATTGAGAAGTTACAATTTTTGATCGTTCCTCTCCTTCGTGTAGTTGTCATGCTAAAAAGTGCAGAGTATGTCGCTAATGTTCGGGCCGTCGACTTTCATTGTTTATAATGCCCCCAGATAACCTTTGGAGGTTGAGATGAATATTAAAAGTAGTTTTGGTAAATTCAATGGACGTCATTGGGAAACGGGCAGCGTCCATAACGCACTGGCATTGCAAGGAGTTGTAGCTCCGCACACAGGGCAGCCTTTCTCTGAGGCGTTGCTGCTGGGTGTGAGCGGCGGAATTACGTTTGGCTATTTTGGCTCTCCCGTTTTTAACGGGAAACCGGGTCAAAAGCAACCAAAACATGCAAACGAAAGGAGCTGAAATTGTGATAGCCATAA
>JAFGKO010000048.1 GCA_016928525.1 Anaerolineales bacterium
ATTGCCGGTGGTCTCGTCGGTGACGTTCACGCGCGATGACGTTACTTTACTGGGCGACAACCCGTCGAAGGTGGCGCGCGTGCTGGCCGAGGAAGGCGCGGACGTGATCGGCGTCAACTGTTCGGGCGGGCCGTCGCAGTTGCTGCGCCTGCTCAAGGCTATGCGCGAGGCCGTGCCAGGATCCCGTTTTTGGGTGAAGCCCAACGCCGGGTGGCCGGAGCAGGTTGGCGGGCGCATCATGTATCCCGCCGATGCGGATTACTTCGGCGATTATGCGCTCTCGTTCTGCCAGTCGGGCGCCAGCATCATCGGCGGCTGCTGCGGGACAACGCCCGCGCACATCATGTCGATGCGCGCGGCACTGGACAGGTACCCGGAAGGTTGCCAGCCGCCGGAGGCCGAGCTCGAGCTGTCCGTAAGCGCCGAGCAGGTGGAGGTGGAGGCAGAAGCGCCGTCCGCTTTCGCGCAGAGACTGGCCTCCGGGCAGTTTTCCGTCGCCGTGGAGATGAGTCCGCCGCGCGGTCTGTCCACCCACAAGCTGCTGGCTGGCGCTTCGCTCTTGGCCGACTCAGGCGCGGACGTGATCAACGTGGCCGACAGTCCCATGGCGCGTATGCGCATGTCGGCCTGGGCGGTGTGTGACGTGGTGCGGCGTCAGGTGGGCGTGGACACGACGCTGCACTTCCCGACGCGTGGACGCAACCTGCTGCGCGTGCAGGGCGACCTGCTGGCGGCGCACGCGCTCGGCATCCGCAATGTGTTCGTGGTGATGGGCGACCCGACCTCGATCGGCGATTACCCCGAAGCGATGGACAATTACGACCTGGTGCCCTCGGGCCTGATCAAGCTCATCAAGGGGGGCTTCAACGCGGGCGTGGACCATTCGGGAACCAGCATTGGCCAGCCGACGGCTTTCTTCGTGGGCGCGGCGCTTAACCTGTGCCCGGCGGACCCGGAGCGCGAGATCAAGAACCTGCACCGCAAGGTGACCAACGGCGCGGACTTCTTCCTGACGCAGCCGATCTACCGCCCGGATGACGGGCCGAAACTGCTGGAACAGTACGAGGCGAAGCACGGCCCGTTGAACCGGCCGATCCTGACAGGCATCCTGCCGCTGGTCAGCAAGCGGCACGCCACCTTCCTGCACAACGAGGTGCCGGGCGTTTTCATCCCGGAGCAGGCCATCCAACGCATCGAAGCCGCCGGGGAGGAAGGCGCGCGCGTGGGCGTGGAGCTGGCGGTGGAATTAATTGAGGGGATCAAGGGCTGGGCGCAGGGGATCTATATGATGCCACAGTTCCATCGCTATGATATGGCGGCGGAGATCATTGAAGCGGTGAAGTGAGAGAGTAGAAAGTAGAGAATAGAGAGCAGGGGATGGCACCGGGCCTTTTGCAGGGACGATGTTTGATTTCTGAGGAGTTCGATGGAGGTAAACATGCAAAGATCATTGAGTGTTCTATTGTTTGGATTGTCTGTAATTGCCTGTAGCATTTTTTCCCCTTCCCTTTCGAAAGAGGTGGAAGTTTCCCCTGAAGACATAGCAGAGGAAGAAACTAAACAGGCCGCCCTGACCCCCACACCTGAGGCTACAAAAGTTGATCAGCCAAATGAGGAAGAGCCTACACCGGATATGATTTTTGCCGTATTCGAAGGGGAAGCCGACTATGAATCGAATACAACCCATTGCACCTGCGACGATTGTGAAGGGACGGTTTTCATTGCCCAGGTCAATATTGGCAACAATGGGGGTGTGTCAGGGGTACTTTTCGACCAAGAATATCCTGATATCTCCATTCCATTGACCGGGAACATCGCCTCGATCAGCGGGGAGAGAGAGGCTGGCCCAAATAATTGCGGAGCATATTCCACACAGGTACTCGAGGCGCAAATTGTGGATGGCAGGACGTTCGTTGGTACGTTTACAACGAGTTATACGCCTGGCAATTGCAGGATGGATAATTGTGGTGGGACATATACCTTTTCCCTTGAGCGAAAGTGAATCTATTTTGCTCAGGACGGGCGATACGGGCCAGGGAAACCAACGGGCGTTTTACCAGTCCGCTTTAGCGGGCTTTGCAGAAATAGCATGGGCGTTCACGCCCGTGCGGGGCAGGGCATCTATATGATGCCGCAGTTCCACCGCTATGACATGGCGGCGGAGATCATTGAGGCGGTAAAATAGGGTGTGGAGTTTTGCAACTTGTTCAAAATGTCTGTTTGGAGATCTAATGAGCGAAGAAAAAGATAGAGTTAATAACCTGTTATTTGATTTTGAGTTGCATGGCCTAACAAATCGTCAAAAAGAAGTTTTATCCGAAGCCTTTGTCAGGTTGTTAGATGACGCGACTAGAAAAAGAGATGCTCTTGAAGTTGTAAATATTCAGCGTATGCAAGCTTGACTAGAAGCAATAGAAACTAAAAAAGTACGCTTTTGGGATTATTTGAAGGATGTTTTTGCCGAAAGCAAGCGAATAGTATTTACACTTTTTGATGTTATCGGGATTCTTCTTTTCTTTTTTCCAAACACAGCCCAGGCCCTAATTAGTAACTGATGTTACGCAGTAACCGTAAAATGAGCACTTTTTAACCGCCATATCTGGGTAGAGTTTGCAGAAATAAGCGGAAAAGCTGC
>JAFGKO010000049.1 GCA_016928525.1 Anaerolineales bacterium
AGAGCGTTGTTGTTCCCGCCACTGTCATCGTCGTAGGCGAGTTTCGTGCCGTCGGCATCTGAGATGAAGAGAAGTGAGTTTATTTCCTCCGATACCATGCTGATCGTGATCAACTGCCCCATCGTCGCATTAATGGTATAGGTTTCACCATCTTTATCCGAGATGACGCCTTCGATAACTTCGCCAGATATCAGCTCCTCTTGGGCGAAGACAGTCGGGTTAGGATGCGCGATGATGGTGACTGCCGCTGCTAGCAGCGCGATAAGCGCCAATGGTAAACCCAGTCTTGAAGTACGCATGATTCCTCTCCTTGAACAGTGATATGCTTGCAGCGAGGGATCAAATACCCCTCAGTTAGCTGCGAATTGTGTTTCGCGAAATCCGTTCCGACATGATCCATAGCCTGCTGCGGAGAGCAGACCCGTTCGCGCGGTGGAATGCGTTGATCTCATTGTATGGAATTCGCAGGCAATTGGAGTGCAGGGAAAGGTTTGGCCCAAAGTTTGGGAAAAGTTTGGGTTCCCCCCAAACGGCTTCAGAAACACCCTATAATGGGATTAGATAGAACGATGGGGGAGAATCAATGATGGAAGACACTCAGGTTATCAAAGGCTATGAACTCCGTGAAAGGATCGGCAGCGGAGGGTTCGGCGTGGTACATCGTGCCTACCAGTCTACGGTTGGGCGAGAGGTGGCAGTCAAGATTATTCTGCCGCATTTTGCCAACCATCCTGACTTCATTCGCCGCTTTGAAAACGAAGCCCAAGTCATCGCCCGCCTGGAACACCCCTACATTGTTCCACTTTATGACTACTGGCGTGATCCAGATGGTGCTTATCTGGTCATGCGCTGGCTGCGTGGTGGCAATCTGAGCGACGCACTCAAGCAGGAGTCCTTTGATCTGGAAGCCACCGCCCGACTCTTGGATCAGATAACGTCTGCGCTGGCATTGGCGCATCGAAATAGTGTCATTCATCGCGATTTGAAACCGGCCAATATACTGCTGGACGAAGATGGTAACGCTTACCTATCCGATTTTGGCATCGCCAAAAACATCCGCGACGCAGCAAAAAGTCAGACCGGCACGGATGTCATACTGGGATCGCCAGATTATCTCGCACCAGAGCAAGCTCGCGGTGATCCCGTTGATCCCCGAACTGATATTTACAGTTTGGGAGTCGTGCTTTATGAGATGTTAACCGGCCAACACCCATTTCCTAACAAAACATCGGTTGAGCGGATGTACCATCACCTGAATGATCCGCTGCCAGCGATCACAAATCTCCCCGACGATATATCTGGTGGAGTGAATGCTATCATTCAGAAAGCAACTGTCAAAAAACCCTCTCAACGGTACGACGATGTACTTGAAGTGGCCGCCGAATTCCGCCAGGAGACTGAGCTAGGCTTCACGCCAGCGGGTGAAAGCCTGGTGGAGCAACTTACCTTTCGTGAACAAGAGATTCTTCAGTTCATCATTGATGGATGTACCAATCGGGAAATTGCTCAAAAACTCTTTATCACCGAGGGTACAGTGAAATGGCACGCCTGGCAGCTTTATCGCAAACTGCATGTACGCAGCCGTGTCCAGGCCGTTGCCCGTGCGCGTGAACTAAACCTGTTAGTTCCCGACACTTCTGAGCGTTCTGATACGGAGGTTACTTATGTGCCGCTTCCCGAACCAGAGAATCCTTACAAGGGTCTTCGTGCCTTTCAAGCTGTGGATGCCCGTGACTTTTTTGGACGTGAAACACTTGTCCAGCGATTGATCGGGCGGTTGGATGAGAAAACACAAGGTTCCCGATTTCTAGCGGTGGTGGGACCGAGCGGCAGTGGCAAATCAAGCGTTGTTAAGGCGGGGTTGATTCCGGCACTTTGGCGCGGCGATTTGCCCGGCTCTGATCGCTGGTTTGTGGTGGAGCTTGTGCCGGGCACGCGACCATTGGACGAATTGGAGGTCGCGTTGACGCGGGTTGCGGCCAACCAGGCTGATCATCTACGCGAACACTTAGCACGTGATGAATATGGTTTGCTACGCTCCGCCGGACTGATTCTGCCTGATGATGGCAGCGAGTTAGTGGTGATCATCGATCAATTTGAAGAACTCTTTACGTTAGTCGACAACGAAGATGATCGTACACAATTCCTAAACTTGATTCAGGCCGCTGTGACCGATCCACACAGCCGGGTACGCGTGATCATCACTCTCCGCGCTGACTTCTACGATCGCCCCTTACACTACCCTAAGTTTGGCGAATTGGTACGCAATCGCCTCGAAACCGTCTTGCCTCTTTCCGCTGATGAGCTTGAAGCGGTCATTACAAAACCTGCTGAGCGTGTCGGCATTTCCTTCGAACCAGGCCTGGTGGCCAGCATCACCTCCGAAGTCTATTACCAACCGGGATCGCTCCCCTTGCTGCAATATACGCTGACTGAACTCTTTGAGCAGCGCGAGGACCATACCCTGACGACTGCTGCCTATAAATATCTGGGCGGCACAGTGGGCGCGCTTGCCAAACGTGCCGAAGACATTTTTGATGAACAGGATAAGGCAGGCCGGGCAGCGATTCGCCAGATGTTCTTGCGATTGGTTTCAATAGATGAAGGGGCAGAGGAAACAAAGCGCCGCGCGCATCGCGCTGAACTACTGTCGATAACGGCTGCCGAAGATGTGATGGATGAAGTCATTGAGACCTATGCTGCCTATCGTTTGCTGACCTTAGACCATGACCCGATTTCGCGACGACCAACTGTCGAAATGGCGCATGAGGCCGTTCTACGCGAATGGACTCGTTTACGTATTTGGCTAGACGAGAGTCACCATGACATTCGCCAGCAACGCCTTTTAGCTGCCGCAGCCAATGAATGGCAAGGGGCAGGAAAGGACCTCAGTTTTCTGTTGCACGGAGCGCGCCTGGAGCAATTCGAGGCGTGGGCTGAGGAAACCGAACTGGCCCTGACGCAGGATGAGCGTGATTTCCTGCACGCCAGTCTTGAACACCGAATGCGGGAAGAAGAAATCGAACACAAACGCCAACAGCATGAACTCAGACTGGCTCATCAAGCAGCCGACGCGGCCAAACAGGCTGAGACATCACAGCGCCGGGCAGCTAATCGGTTGCGCTATCTAGTGTCAGGCTTGGGTGTGTTTCTGAGCTTGGCTGTAGTTTTGTCTATCTTCGCACTGACTGCTCGTTCAACGGCTGAGACCGAACGTGATAGGGCTGAGGCCGAAGCATCGATCAATAGCAGCTTGGTGTCGGCCCAGAAAGCGGAAAAAGCCTATAGTCGTGGCGAAACAGACCTGGCACTGGCCTTTGCTCTTCAATCCGTTGACATGGAATCACCCCCCTACGAATCCGTGCTGACGTTGAGAGATGTCGCTTTGGGGCATGGCACACGGGTCGTATTTAGGGAACACGCTAATGCGATAGGCGATGTGGCAATCAGTCCTGATGGCAAATATGCTCTCTCCGGCGGATGCACGGACGAGACTTGCCACCAAAGCGAAATCATCTTGATGGATTTGGAAGAAAATCGCGTTGTGTACCGGCGCGAAGCGCATGATGGCGCGCTGGTTGCGCTGGCATTTTCTCCCGATGGGTCTGAGGCGCTTGCGGGCGGAGAAAACGGCGAGATTCTGCTCTGGGATGTTCAAGATGGTTCAGTAATTCGCCGCTATGAAGACGATTCGGGAATCAAAGACCTGGCATTCACTCCTGCCAAAAAGAATGAAAGCATGCTGTCTTTTGTGTCCGCCTCAACTGATGGCAGCCTGAACGTGTGGGACATTGAAACCGGCGAAATCCTCAACGTTTTGGGTCCTGACAATCCTGCGACTGACGCGATTGAAGGGCACACCGCAGCGATACATGCCTTTGATTTTAACCCGGAGGGTACTCAGTTGGTTTCGGCATCCGAAGACAGGACATTGATCCTTTGGGACACCAGCAGTGGAGACATTATTCACCGGATGGAAGGTCATACAGAGGCTGTTTTGAGTGTCAAATTCGTTCCAGATGGCAGCATCATCGTATCGGGATCGGTCGATGTGACCATTCGTCAATGGGACCCTGTCACGGGGGAAGAAATCACGCCGTTTGACGCGCCCATCGCCGGGTCGGTGTCGTGCCTGGAAACCCTG
This sequence comes from Anaerolineales bacterium, assembly GCA_016928525.1. The sequence continues at coordinate 4,145 of JAFGKO010000049.1, forward strand.
CCTGATAGTCGAACTGTTTTGGCCTGCCGCCAAACCGATATCAGGTTCTGGGATCTTTCTCAATGGCAGGAAACCTACTCGCTGAAAGACGAGTTGGCAACGAATGTTGGCGAAATATCATCGCTGGCCCTGAGCGCAGATGGCCGCCGTTTGATCGCGGGAACATTGAGCGGGATAGTACGAGTCTGGAATCTTGCGCAAACGAACGAATTGCGCCGGTTTGAAACGGGCGAAACCGTACTGGGTACG
>JAFGKO010000003.1 GCA_016928525.1 Anaerolineales bacterium
CCGGTAAGATATTCGAAAATACCGGCCTGGAAGTATGCACAATCTGGCGGAAATACTCACGATTGGACCAGTCCTGGCCGAGGTCTTCCGGTCGACTAGGCAATGCGGCAACAAGGACGCCAAAATTATCCAGGATGGCAACGCCGCTATCGAAGATCACCAGCCGGTTGCGAAAACGCTCCAAGGCTGCTTGTTGAAGAACTGGGTCGGTTTGACGCATGTCCGATGTGTTTGCGATTTCAGTCAGCAGGTCGGTGTAGGCCTTCATCTCCGCAGCAAGCTGGCTGGCGGACAGGCGGGTCAATTCCTGATTCTTTGCCAGGACCAGGTCATCGGTAACACTCTGATAAGCCGCGTAAGTAACCAGAGTTACGGCAGCCAATATAACCAGGGTGGGAACAAAAGACCAAGCGATGATCTTGGCACGCAGCCCTTGATGTTTTACGAACCTGTTCATACTACTGTGATGCTTTCTGTACATCCTCGACCTGGAAAGAGATGTCTTTCATCACGTCCACCGGTTGCTCGCCAAGCAGGAATATCTGGTCCCAGGCAGAATAGACAAGTTGCTTGGCTTCGACCATATTAGGGAAGATTTCGGCTACGACCGAGTATCCCTGGATATGTCCCTCAGCAAATACGGCTATATCCATTTCCCTGGTTTCATCAGGAAATTCTTGACGAATGTACTCGACCCAATCCTGCACCAAAGAAGCTCGCGCCGGTTGCAGGAAGTTGGCCTGCGCCATTGCACGTCCGTAATCTTTGCCGATCAAGAATTTGAGCAGTTCCCAGGACGCTTGCGGGTAACGCGTACCTCGGTAGATGCCAAAGCCGTCGGTGGTCGCCAGGGTAACCCGTCGAGCTGGACCTGCTGGGAGCGGAGCCACGCCGATCCTGAAATTTGCATTCGCCAGAATATTCTTGAGCGCCCAGGAACCATCCTCAGCCATGGCAACTTTCTCGGATATGAAGGCTTGTTGTGTCCCCATGTTTTGCACGTCGAGAGGTCTGGCCATCACCTGGTCGTCCCACATGCGGGCACGCAACCAATCCATGGCTTCCAGAGCTGGCGGATCGCCCATACGAGATCGGGTGGGATCGTCAGGATCGACAAAGTAGCCTCCCCAACCGTTCACGTGAACCTGGATGCGATCCCATGAAAGGTCAACGATGCTGCCCCACAGGTCGATACGGCCATCTGAATCGCGGTCGTGAGTCAGACGTTTCATCGCCTCTAGGTAGTCCTCATGGTCCCAGGAACCGTCCGGATAGTCCACATTAAATTGATCGAACAAGTCTTTATTGTAGTAAAGCGCCAGGGCACCGTGATACTTCGGCAGGCCATACTGTTCCCCATCCCGTTTTTGAAGCGCATGGTACTGGACCGGATCCCAGTCCCGGATCGTATCCTGATCCAGGTCGGTTTCCAGGTACGGGCGCAAGTTGAGTGTCTGACCCTCCTGCGCAAGTATAGGGAAGAAGGAACAACAAGCCGCAAAAACATCCGGCGCGACACCCGCTTGCATGTCCTCCAACAGACTTTCTTCCACGTCTACAGGATCAGGCACGTAGAAGACGCGAATATTCGGGTGAGTGCTATGGAACTGCTCCAGCATCTGCTGCGCCATCAGGGGGAACCATTCGGTGCGCCAGTCTTGATAGACCAGTTGTACTTCAGTGGAGTCGCCGGTAGTTGGTGTACTCGCAAAAGGCCTGCAGGCGTTCAATAATGAAGCACCGGAAAACAAACCAGCCAGTTTGAGAAAGTCGCGCCGGGAAAGAGTATACATGCCCGCTCTTCGATTCCCTTCCGGGTGGAAGTTGGGGTTACCAATCATCTTTGGAAGTTTCATACCAACTTGTTTTGCAAAGCTAAGGTAACAGCCTGGGTGCGGCTGGACACACCAAGCTTGGAGAGGATGCCACTGACATGAAATTTGACTGTTGAGCGACTTACCACCAGCTTATCGGCAATCTCGGGGTTGGAAAGACCTGAAACCATCAAGGCTAGAATTTCGCGTTCGCGCGAGGTCAGGTCACTTCCAACACTTGAAGGATGCTGGCTGGCCTGGATCAGCACATGCGCAGCCTCGGGTGCAAGAGTGGGACGGCCGGCATGTGCGGCTCTAATGGCGCTTACCAATTCACTTGCTGAAACATTCTTGAGCAAATATCCGATCGCTCCAGCTTTCAGAGTCCTTTGGACCAAATCATCTTCTTTAAAACTGGTCAGGGCAATGACCTGGATAGCCGGGCAGTCTTCCCGGATGGCCCGGGTAGCCGCCGCACCGTCCATCCCGGGCATCACCAGGTCCATCAAAACCACATCCGGACACAATTTCTTGCACATCCGTATCGCCTCTTCACCACTGGCCGCCTCACCAACAAAATCCAGGTCATCGTAAACCATCAAAAAGGCGCTCAGGCCGCTGCGTACTACGGCATGGTCATCCACAATTATGACTCTAATAGGTTTTTGGTCGTTCATAACTACCTTCCTTCCGGAAAATGCCAGCCAGTATTTCATGGTACTCGATTGCCAATCAAAGAAGAAGGGATTCTTGTTCTGCTCTAAAAATGACAAATATCCTAGATTTTTTGAGGTATATATCTACTTTACAAGCGTTTGGGGATTTTTTACCTGGCCAGATGACCAGGATGGAACCTCTTCCATGGTCTAGTTTTTTTCCACCCAGTTGCCAGATGTGTTTAGAGCGCACTTGTTTTATGCTGGTGGCAACGAAAAACGCATCAACCTGTACATAGTAGGACAACGCCTGACCACATGACCAGGGAAAAGACTCTCCCACAGTACAGCCGGAAAGCTCCCCTGTCATCCGAGGCGCAAGGGGAGCTTTCGTTTTATCCTTAATCTATACATCAAGTCAAACGAAGGTTCGAGAATGAAAATTTTATTAGCCGATGATAACCCTGAAGTTCGTTCCGCTTTGAGATTGCTGCTTGAGCAGGAACCTGTACTGGCTGTGGTTACGGAAGTAGCAGATACACAAAGTTTACTGGCGCATTTGAGCGAAAGCTGCCCAATGGTTGTCCTTCTGGATTGGGAACTACCGGGGCTTCATAATGGTGATTTCCTGATGATGGTCCGGTTACGCTGCCCGGAGATGAAAGTAATTGCGCTGAGTAGCAAGTTTGAAGCGCGCCAGGAAGCCCTGGCAGCCAGTGTAGATGCGTTTATCAGCAAGGCAGAGCCGTCCGAGCAAATTCTATCTACGCTATGCTCCTTCATTCCAGATCAAAAGAACGAATGATTATCGCCAAGTGCAGTGAGATTTTTTCCATTATCTGCGCCAAATGACACATTTTTTGCAGGGAAGGTCATAGGCTAGTGTCCGGAGTCAAGCTATGATAACAACGATCAAAAACATGCGCCATAAAGTATGGTCATTCTGGATGTAGTCGCTGCAAGGCAACCCTTCACACAAGCAACTTTGAGGGATTTTTCCCGTACATAAGAGTAAATGTGTGAAAAGGCACAAACGCAAAGATCAGATTATTTTTCGAGGAGAAGATGGACACAAATTACAAGGCCAGTGGGGCTCTGGCAGTTGCGATCACAAAAGCAGCCAGCAAACAAACATACTATACAATTCGTTTTTTCGTGGATCAGGGACGAGTCGCTGATGCTTACCGGGCTTACGGGTACTTCCGTTGGGTGGACGATGTAATTGACGCGGAGGCAGGAAAAAAGTCCGAAAAGATCGCTTTCGTCAATCGCCAGAAGTCCCTTTTGGAAGCCTGTTATCGTGGCGAAACGCCAGAAGATTTGTGCGCTGAAGAATGGATGCTGGTGGATTTGGTGCGCAATGACACGGGAAAGAACAGCGGGCTGCAATCCTACTTGCGTAATATGATGGCCGTGATGGTATTCGATGCCGAACGACGTGGTCAGATCATTATGCAAGCTGAATTATCCGGATACTCGCGCACGCTGGCGGTTGCCGTCACGGAAGCGCTGTACTATTTCATCGGCCACAATGACCCGTCGCCCCGTCACGAAGCGCGTTACCTGGCCGTGACTGCCGCCCACATCACTCATATGCTGCGCGACGCGCTCGAAGACGTCGAGGCTGGTTACTACAACATCCCGCGCGAATATCTTCATGCCCGCGGGATTGCGCCGCAGGATGTGAACAGCCCGGCCTACCGCGAGTGGGTTTGCGGGAGAGTCCAACTGGCGCGCTTGTACTTCAAGGCGGGTCGCGAATGCACGGCCCAGGTCCAGAACCTGCGTTGCCGACTGGCGGGTTTCGCCTATACGGCGCGTTTCGAATGGATGCTGCGCGCTATCGAGCGCGATCATTATTGCCTGCGTTCTGCATATCCCGAACGAAAGAGCCTACGAGCAGGATTGTGGATGGCCTGGCTGACCTTAAGTTCTATGTTCACATTCCCGAGGCTAGGGGTCGAACCTCGGGCATTAGTCATACAACCTGTGAGAATTAAAGAGCGATGAAAACAAAAACTGTAATCGTTATTGGCGCAGGTATCGGCGGGATCACCGCCGCAACTCACCTGGCAAAACAGGGCTTGAAAGTTATCGTAGTGGAAAAGAATGCCCGTCCCGGCGGACGCTGCGACCGCCTCAGCCGCGATGGACACCATTTCGACACCGGCCCCACGCTGCTGGTCATGCCCTTGCTCTATGAATCGGAATTTGCCGCGCTGGGCACACCCATGCGCGAATTGCTGGATTTGCAGCGCGTCGACCCGACCTATCACCTGGTCTTCGATGACGGCAGCCAACTGGCGCTTACATCGGATATGAAGTCTTTACAAGAACAATTGGAAAGGTTCGAGGCGGGCAGCTTCCAGGGCTTGCTACGCTACATGAACGAAGGCCACCGTCACTATCACCTCGCCACCGAGAAACTGGTCTACCCTGATTTCCGCAAGGCGACCGATTTCTTCAAACTCAGCCATCTCCCCCTGCTTCATCAGGTGAAACCATTGGCGAAACACTACGCTAACATGTCAACCTACTTCGACGATCCACGCCTGAAGGCGGCCTTCACCTTCCAGGACGTGTATATGGGGCTGAGTCCCTTCGAAGCGCCTGCCACCTTCTCGATGATGCCCTACACCGAGCTGGCCCATGGCGTCTGGTACCCCAAAGGCGGCATGTATCAGGTAGTCGAAGCGCTCATGTCCCTGGCGCTCGAGGCCGGGGTGGAGTTTCAGTTCAACGGAACCGTGGAGCAGGTTGAAGTCAATGGGAGAAGCGCGCGCGGCATAGTTGCGGACGGTCAACGACTTGAAGCGGATGCAGTCCTGGCGAACGCTGACCTGCCTTATGTTTATCAGAGCCTACTTCCCCAGGACGGACAGGTAAAGAAACTGGCCCGTAAACGATACTCCTGTTCAGTTGTCAGTTTCTTCTGGGGCGTAGACAAACCCTATGGGGCGCTCCCCCCGCATACGCTCTTCCTGGCAGACGACTACCGCGCAAATTTTACCAGCATCATTCGGGACCTGAACCTGCCAGCCAACCCCAGTCTTTACATCCACGCCCCAGCACGGCTCGACCCCGCCATGGCCCCGCAGGGACAGGACACCTTGATCGCTATCGTCCCCGTTGGACACATGTCCGAGAACGGAGAGCAGGATTGGAGCGCCATCCGCGACCAGGCACGGGAACACGTCTTCCGCCGCCTGCGGACTTTGGGCATAAACGATCTCGAAGAGCACATCAAATTCGAAGTGAACTTCACTCCACTCTCCTGGCGCAAACGCTATAACCTTGTAAAGGGTTCAACACACGGCTTGTGCCACAACCTGACCCAGTTGGGCTATTTCCGCCCCGATTTTCAGCACCCGCGCTATCACAACCTGTACTTCACTGGTGCCAGCGCACGTCCCGGCACGGGCATGCCGACCGCCATGGTCTCTGGCCGTCAGTCTGCGCAGCGGATTATGGATGAACTACCCCGCCGCAAGCGGACGGGGTATCGGTCCGCTAAAATAGTTTGAGTTGCTGGACATGTAATGGCTTGTAATCCTTTTCTTGACCTTGGTTCTTCACGTATTGCCGGATCACATCTTCAGTTGCATGTTGCCCTACCGTGCCCACATAGTAGCCATCTGTCCAAAATTCGCCGCCCCACAACTGTTTCTTGACCGATGGCACTCGAGCAAACACTTCTCGGGCAGTTAGACTTTTGATGATCGTGATAATTTTTGTAGGACTATATGTCGGTACGGAGTGCACGAGAAAATGTACATGATCCTTATCCGTTCCAATTTCAAGAAACTCAATTTGATATCGAGTTGTAATCTCCAGACATACTTCTTTCAACACCTGATCGACCTTCTCGTCGATCACCGCTCGCCGATACTTTGTCGGACACACAAAATGATAAACCAAAATCGACACATTATGACTTTTTCGGATTACGTGACTCATGTGGTCATCTTATCACGCCGCAGAGCGGCGGGGTATTAGACCCTCGACGGAATAAAAGAACATTAGAGGTCTGGACTTTGCCCAATTTAGGAGAATAACAGGCTGAATCCACAAGGGAAAAGAGGGCAGTCTGAGGAATTAGGAACAGGTCGGGGTTTTGGGGCGACCTTTCGTAATTCAAACGGCTCCAAAAAAGCCTGCGGACAGCAGCCAAAGCATCGCTAAAAGTAGCATCATCCTTGATATACCAACTGGTTTGGCGTACAGGCAGTTCAATTGGGTAAAGCACATTAGCCATGATCGTCACCAAACTGAAGATGCCAAAGAGACAAGGCGTGGTGCGCTCGATGGCGCGGTCGGACCACTGGCGTTGGGTTTCGAAGCCGAGGAAAGCGCGCAATTCTTCGAAGGTGACTTCGATATTTCAGCGCAGAGCGAAGCAGATGACGATCTGTCTGACAGAAATATGCGGATCAGAGCAGAAGAAAGCGGCCGGGTCGAAACTGTCTTCTGGACAGCGTACCGACACCCAACGGATAGTAACCGGGTCCTGGCCTGGTGTATGCCAAAGGGACAAACCACTGATAAATTCGATGAAGTGTTCTTTTCCATACAGAGTGACTTTGAGTCGATGTAACAACCCACTACCTTTGGTAGTGGTTAGTACCAGAAGGTTCCACCAGTAAGTTTCACAAAAGTATCATGTTAGCAAATGGTACGGCAAGAGAATGCAAAATCGAAAGCAAGTCACTTGTCAGGAAATGAAGATAGCTGCTCGATGAAAAAAAGCACTTGCATGAAATCAGATGATGCACTTCGCTGGCTGATAACCTGAGATACTGAAGACAATAAAGCAGAAAAGACAGAGGTAAGAAAGAAATCACCAATCGGTTGGAAGAAATGGTTTGTAGGAAAACACTGGTAAGGTCGCACCTTCTAGGTGCACCATCTACAAGCCACCGCCAAAGGCGGTGGTAATTGACTTTCCTCCAGTCGGTTTCCGGGTCTTCCAAGTGTTGAGAGAGCGGAATCTGGCGTACGCCTTTCTTTGGTTTTGGCCCACGTTTACTCTTTGGCTGTGGAGCCGGAGAATCAAACAAACGGGCATCCAGGCGCAAACGAGAGACCAGCTTGACCGGTTTCTTGAGCCGTTGACAGTGTTGTACCAGTACAATGGCGGCATAACTGCCATCGCCAACCAGGGTGATCTCCCGCTCTGGTTGCCAGCGCCGTACTTTGTCAATCATGAATTCAGTCCACTGGACAAGGGTCCGGTGGCGTTTGTTGAGCCTGGCACTGGTCTTCTGTCCTAAAGCCAATACGGTCATAAAGGGTAACGCCCAGGGGCGCTGGCTCCAGGGCACGGGCACCAACACGGCCAGACAAATCCAACGGAGACCCAATGCCGTGACTACATGCTCTTTGGTTGACAAGATCGGGTCTCGAAACCAGCCTTTGTGTTTGATCTTCTTACCACGTCGCCGTTCCAGGGTTTCATCGATCACCAAGATCAAGGGTATCCCAGCAGGCAAGAAGATCAATATGATCAAGCCCAGTAAGATCTTGCTCACCACCCACAGTGACCAACGATCCCGGTTCAACACCCGGTGATACTTGCTGTAGTGCGGATCATCTCCCAGTCCCATCATCCGCAACGCTGCGGTCACCGTGCGGCGACCAGGGGCCATGATTGTGCCGAAAATGAGAACCATTACCTTTGCAAAAGTCGGTGCTGTGAAAGCAACAGAAAACACGGATAGCAGTTGTATAATCTCTGGTGATGGGCTTGGCATGGATACCTCCCGGGAATGTAGGTGTGTCAAACTTTACATTACCATAGGTGGTCCATACCTTCCCATCGCCCCCTAAAATGGGCAAAGTCCAGGAGGTAACAAATGAAGAATTTACGCAACATCGAACGACTGATCGAACCGCAATTCGTGATCGAGGGCGCGGGCGTGCTGCTGCGCCGGTCGATTGCACCGCGCCGCTCCAACGAATTCGACCCCTTCCTGCTCTTCGACCATTTCGCCTTTAACGACCCCAACGAAGGCCCCATCCGCGGCTTTCCCACCCACCCGCACCGCGGCATCGAGACCGCGACCTACATGCTGGACGGCTCCGTCCGCCACCGTGACAGTCTGGAGAATATGGGCTCCATCGGCGCAGGTGACGTGCAGTGGATGACCAGCGGGCGCGGCATCCTGCACGAAGAGATGCCGCAGCGAGGGCCGAGCGGAAATATCTACGGCTTCCAACTGTGGGTCAACCTGCCTGCACGCATGAAGATGTCCGCGCCGCGCTACCAGGAGGTCAGCGACAAAACCATTCCGGTGGTGGAGAAAGACGGGCTCAAGATCCGCCTGGTAGCCGGGACTGTGGACGGTGTCTCTGGCCCCGTGACCGAGATCGCCGCCGCGCCTCTTTACATGGACGTCCAGCTTGCTCCCGGCATCGAATGGACGCTGCCCACCCCGGAAGGACATACCGTGGTAGCGTACGCCTTCGAAGGCGAAGGCGTGTTTTCGGGAGAAACCGTTTCATCTGTCACGATGATCAAATACGAGGATGGCGATCACATTCGGGTCAAAACGGAGAATTCTCCCGTGCGCTTCATGTTGATGGCAGGAGCGCCGTTCAAGGAACCGATCGTGCCATACGGGCCGTTCGTGATGAATACAGAAGAAGAAATCCACCAGGCGCTGGCAGATTTACGGGCAGGGACGTTTGTGAAATAACCTCGACCCTCATCCTCTTTCGGGGACTTCCCCTGCCCCTCTCCCGGTGGTCGAGTAGACGTGATTTTCGTCATATCGAGACCAGGGGGAGGGGTTCCATTTAGGAGGAAATATGACACAAGTTTTGCGTGGCAAACGCATCGGCAAAAATGGCAGGGTCCGCCTGGGGTGTTCGGCGGTCATTTTCGATGAGGCGCGCGAAAAGGTATTGCTGACCAAACGCGCCGACAACGGCCTATGGTGCCTGCCCAGCGGCGGCGTGGACCCCGGCGAGTGCGTGGAAGAGACCATCCTGCGCGAGGTGTGGGAGGAGACCGGGCTGACCGTACGTGTGCGGCGGCTGGTTGGTGTATACAGTGATCCGGATTGGCTGGTCGTGTATCCTGATGATAATGCAGTGCAAATCGTGGCCCTGAGCTTTGAAGCCGAGATTACCGCTGGGAAGCCCGGCCTGAGCGACGAAACCAGCGATTGGGGTTATTTCTCGCTCGAGGAAGTGAGCAAAATGGACATGCTATTGAATCATCATATTCGTATTCAGGATGCGCTCGAAGGGCAGGTCGCTGCTTTTATAAAATAACTGGCTGTGCGTTGCACCAGACGGATGAGCTAAGACCAATTTAGCGGATATTCTTTTCGCTTTGAACAAACTCGTTAACATAGTGCGACGCACGTTCGGGAATTACTCTTCCAATTTCCAATCGTAATCCTTCTTTAGAACTGTCGCAGGCACACCACCGATCATGATCTTTGAAAGATCGAATTTCTTCGTCACTACACTGCCTATGGCGACGATGACATTGTCCCCTATCACAGACCCCGGCGCGAAGCGGACTGCGCTGCCTATGTAGCAATCGCTCCCAATCTGGATATCCCGGTCGGCCACGCCTGCGCCGTGTGTCCAGAACTGCGAGCCAATGCCCGCAATCCAAGATCCGTCCCCGAGAACAAACGAACCTGCCACATCGAAATGATGTTTCGAGGTGATCAGCGTATTGGTGCCTATTTGCAAAGAACGGGCATAGTTTTTATCCCGATATTGTTCCTGCATGGTCCACAACCCGCATGAAAAGGTATTGTGATCCCTGATCGAAGCGCCTTCACCGATCTCCACTTTCATCGGCCCGATGAACAGGTTGAAAGGGCCAAGCTTACATTTTTCGATGCGCGCTTCTGAGACGGCGATCACGGTCCCAAAACCGATGCACCCGCTGATCTTGTATCCCAGCAGGCGGTACCCGAGCACGCGCAGGGCATTGATTGGTACAATACTGATGAGAGCCGCCAGAACGAGTTTAACCTTCAGCATGATTTGCTCCTGGATGAAATTCTCGGTCAGTATACAGTAGAAAGATGCTTATGAAAAGAAATCTGCTTTTGCCTTTTGTCATCCTGGCTTTATTTGGGTTAATACTCTGGTCACCGTGGATCACGCGAGAAGCCGCCGAGCAGCGCACCGAGCAGGCACTGCTGGAGGCCTGGTCAAATGTGGCCGACGGCTGTGGGATCGATTGCAATGGATGTGGCGCGATCCAATCAATGCGTGTGCCCTTCGGCGTGCTGGTCACCCTGGAATATGGATGCGGCATGCTGCCGGCTGACTCGCCCGAATATCACGAGAGAACTCTTGTTTTTGTCTCCGCCTTTGGCGCAGTGTACGGAATACCAAAGCCATGATCGACAGAGAACAAATCCGTCAAAACTATGACCGCATGTCCCGCTGGTATGACTTGTTCGCGGGCAGCGAGAAGAAATTCACCGAAACCGGGTTGCAAATCCTGGGCGTGAAGACGGGGGAATGCATATTAGAAATTGGTTTCGGGACAGGCCGATCGCTCGCAACGTTGTCACAGCGAGTGGGTGGCTCGGGTCTTGTGGCAGGGGTAGAGTTATCACCGGGGATGATCGAGGTAGCCCGGAAACGGATGTACCCTTTTGGGCGTAAACAGGCCAAGGGTACAGAAAGAAGCGTGCAGATGATCCAGGGGGACGGAACGCTGCTATCCTTTGCGTCCAATTCGTTCGATGCCGTTTTCCTGTCTTTTACGCTGGAACTATTCAATGATGCCGAAATCCCGATCGTGTTGAAGGATTGTCACCGGGTCTTGAAACGCGAGGGGCGGCTGGGTGTGGTGAGCCTGGCCAAGCAGGATGTGTTGGCCTGTCGCCTGTATGAGTGGGGACATGAGCGTTGGCCTGCCCTGCTGGACTGCCGCCCGATCGAACTACGTAACGGCCTGGAAGCGGGGGGATTCCGCGTCCAGGCTGCAAAAGTGCAAACAATGTGGGGCTTGCCAGTGGAGATTGCGCTGGGTAGGCCGGTTTAGTTCGCTTTTTGACGATAGAGCTTTCTATCGGGAACTGCCAGCATGGCATCCAGGTCATCGGTCAGGCCGAGGAACTCAGCAACGGCTTTGATCTCAGGAGCGGGGTCGGCCATCAGGGCGTTGTAATCCACGTAGAGGGTTTCCATATTGGGCTGGTTTGCCAGCCAGACGCGCACACGCTTGAGGTGTTCCTGGAACATCTCGGCCATCTTCTGGTCGTCCCCCTCGCTCGGTTCACCGCGCCGGATGAGCATCTGCTTCTGAGAAGCAAGGATTTCGGCGATCTCACGCCGCATGAAGATGATTTTATATTTGTAGGTCGAGGGCAGGTATTCCAGCAAGGACGAAATGACTTTCACTACTTTACCCTTTGCGTCTTTGACCCAGGAATCGTCGCCGTCTTTCAGCGCCTTGACCTGCTCCAGCTCAAAATAACCTTTAGGGTTGTCTTCATCGGCGACGCGCAGGTTATCGGTGAAGACTTCCATGCCACCCGCTTCGAGCACTTTCATCATCATGGAAGTACCAGAGCGCGGCAGGCCAGAGACGATAGTAATCATTGGGTACGATTTTTGGAATCGCTTAAAAATCTCTTTTACCATTGCCTATTTTCCTTCGAAGGGGCGATCTGCCTCAGCCATTCTTTGCATCATCTCGTTTTTCATCTGCAGCGCTCCAGCAGGATTTAACGGGTAGAGGTCGTTTAATTCTTCCGGATCAGCTTCCAAGTCATACAACTCGAATTGCTGATAGTCAGGATAAATGTAATAGGTCAAACGATAAGGCGCTTTTGTCAGAGAAATGGATGCACGTGTGAGCTGTCTAAAAGATGAGTTGTTGGCTGCGTCTATCGTAAATATACTTCTCTGATCTTCCTCCACTCCACCTAACCTAGGTAGTGGTTCACCTTCTGCCCAATCTGGAATGGGCAGTCCTGTCAAATAAGAAATTGTAGGGACAATATCCACTGAGCTAGTATAAGCAAATACATCTTCTCGTTCAGATTGCCCCGGGCAAGATACAAGCAAAGGGATATGAATTAGTGGCTCGTATAACAACGGTGTCATATGACCTGCTTCGCCCCTCTCAAACATCTCTCCATGATCAGAAGTGATAATTACATAGCTATCCTCATGTAATCCCGACTCGCGTATGAAAGTAAATAATCGTGCAACTTCATAATCCCAAGAAGCCAGAAACTCATCATAACTGTAACGATACCCCAGTAAATCATAATATCCATATTTATAAATGCTCCTGGGATGTAAAGGTTTTTCTACAGGTTCCCAAGCGTTTATGCTTCTAAAAATATTTTTGAACTTTTTGGTCGGCCGATATGGGGCATGAGGGGGGTAAAGGTGTAGATAAGTGACAGTAGGAGACTGTATTTCTTGAAGAATGGAAATAGCACTATTTACCACATTCTCTAATGAAAAATACTCATATGTATCGGTTTCAGGAAAGCCATTAGGGTATCCAAACCTATGAGTGGCTTCGTGGGACTTTCGATTATATAAATTAAGTGTTCGAAATATAGAACCTAAAAAAAGCGATGCATCATACCCGACATCATTTCTTACAATATTATCATCAAAACTAGAAAAGGCAATTTGCGCATCGTTCTTGAGAATGGATGCATAAAAATCACGATGCAGATCATTGAAAGCATTGCTTGGTATTTGAAAATCTAAGTGCTTTCTGAACTGATTTAGGAAAACATTTGCATACCTGTTTTGAGTAAAGCCCAAGGTCTGATATTTTTCAGATAACAAAGCGAATATGTTTTTGTCCGCATGTTGCTTTAGAACACTAGCCCCAAGGGACAAAGCCCGATGAGACCAGGGATATAAACCCGTCAATAAAGATGCTGTTCCTGGAGTTGTAAATCTCCCTGCAGAATAATGGTTATGATAAACAATTGCCTTTTCAGCAAAAGCATCCAAATTGGGCATGGTGTTACGCGGATATCCATAAAGTGAAATATTTTCTGCAGAGCAGGCATCAAAGACCAAAACGATGATATTTGGCATTTGTGCTCTACTATGACTAGTTAGATTCAATAGAGGCCTTGCTAAATAAGATAGTGAGGCCAAAGATGTTAGCTTTAGGAAATCACGCCGTGTAAAATAATGCTTGATGGTCATAGCTATCCGCCAAAAAGATTTCGCACAATAACCACTATCAAACCTAATAAACCAAGGGGGATGTATAAAAAGGAAAACACGGTAAACCGCTCAACAAAGGAAACAAGAGACACCTGTAATTGGTAAACAAAGTGGAAAAGAAGACTCAAAGTGACTATCGTGAGAATCAGTATTCCAATCCATAAGAAGAAAAACTCCTTATCGGGAAGTTCATAACCTAATATAGCTTGGTATCGTATAAAAGCGATACTTCCTATAAAAACAATTATGAACCCTTTGTAAGAAAAGCCATCTCGAAGCCAAGACATTGGTAAAAAGAAGCTTAAAATCAGCAGGCCCACAAGTATCAGGGAACTTTCCAAAAATGCAAATGCCATCATATAAGAAAAGATGGCAAATACTTCCACAAAAGCATAACGCATTGTAATTGACGGAAGCACAAAAAAGAAACCCCGTATCGACCAGCTAAAGACAGCAAATAGAATTACGCTTGAGACAATAAAAACATCCTTCCTTTCAGGTAAGCGTTTTCTAAAGATATCCAAGTCCCTTTAGCCTCTCTTCGATGGTCTCTGAGCTTTCGCCACCTGAAATCTTAGGCGGAGTAACGCTGGAGTGATCCAGGTACTTGCCAACCACCATGGGAGGGATATCACGGAAGGATGGGTTGGGGAAATCCTTCAGTCCTTGACTGGAAAACAGTACACCAGGAACAACATTCGGGTCGATACAGTGGTCCGCGCCCCAATGATCACGGTTCTCTTCGATGGACACCTGCTCCCATTTGCCGAGCCCGGTCTCAGACGAGGCGCGGTATCCGGAAGAGCAGCCCAGCATCAGGTCCGGGCCGAAGCGCAGCAGGGGTCCGCTGAAAACTTCGTGGCGCAGGGAGACGTTGCTGAATACAGGTTGTCCGTCTGGCCCGTTCCATTTCGTCAGTTTAGCCTTGATCTCGGTCGCCAAACCCTCGACCTGCTCGACAGGCACGATGCCCTTGCCTTCGCGTCCTTTCAGGTTGATGTATAGGCTGTTCAAGCCAATGGCATAAGCTTTGGTGTTGCTCCAATCCACAGAAGCTAGGTTAGTCTCGGTCTTGCCCCCCTGCACCGCCAGATAGCCATTTTCGAGCAGCCAGCGATTGACATGGACTTTGTAGCGGAAATCGGTAAAACCATGATCGGACATGACCAGCAGATTGAGCTTTTTGCCGTTCTGTTTCTCCAGATATGTGTTGACGCGCCCGACAAACCCATCCAGACGCTGGTACCAATCCTGTACTACGTCGGGGCGGTCGCGGCGGAACATGTGCTGCACACGGTCCAGGTCATCGAAAATAGAAGCCAGCACGCCTTCCTTGAAATCATCCAGGAAGTGGAACAAGATGCGTTCACGCGCTTCGAAAATATCCGCACACAGGGCGATAAACTGCTCATCGGAGATGCAACCGTCTTCGAGCCCGGTCGTATCCTGCGGCCAGCCCAGCGACAAAAACGAGCCGGCCGCTTCCCAGGCCTGTTTGACGAAAGACTTGGGCGAGGCATATTGCCAGAGCGAATGCAAAGGGTGTATCTGCAACGGCAGGAAATACAGGCGTACCGGATTGGTGGACGTCAGGATAGCGCGGGTCAGCGCATGCACGTTCATGAGCATGCCGGTCTTAAATTTGACCTCGAGGATCGGGCTCCACTCGCCGGGTATCAGGTCGAAGGTCACGCCAGCCAGCGTGATGCGCACATTCTTCTCATCCAGCAGGTCCAGTTGGAATTCGACTTCGGCAGGGGTAACTTCGCCCTTACGTTTGACAAAGGGACCTTTCAATGACGACTTGTAAGATTTCCCATTCCCTGAGAAGATCTCAAGCGGCGTTTTGTGACCTTCTTTCAAGAAACCGTTCTCAGTAGAGTAGAAACTTCCCAGGCCCAGTTGCCCGCGGATGTCGGGTGTGCCCAGGCCCGGGATGACGTGCACCGGGGAGTCGGGTCGCGCCGGGAACATGGCCGGCCACCACAAAGCAGTGGCAGGATAGCCCTGCCCCACCGCTTCATCGAACATGGTGCGTGCAGTATATGGCGGCACGAATTGTGTCCCGATGGCGCTTGTGCGCGTCGGCAAAATCGAGACGTACGGCACGTACGTCTCAGGGTTGCGATGGACAAAGTCGAAAATGCCGTGACTGCCCGGGTCCGCGCCTGTGGCGATGCTGGTCCACGAGACCTCTGTCTGCGGCGGAGCGCACACTTTAAAAGGTGAATAGCCATCGCCTTCAGCAAGTTTACTCAGATTCGGCAAGTCGCCTTTATCTGAGAAGGTTTCAAACAACTTGGGGTCGAACGAATCGAATCCCAATATCAATGCTTGCATCCTGTTTCCTTCCTTTACAAATCCTTCTTGGCGGCGAGTATTATACCAATATCGAACGGAAAAATCGGGGTCAGAGTCGCGTTGGTTGTTGTCTTGAAAATATTGCTAACCGTACACAATGCGCTCAATTTTCAAATTTACGATTAACTTCCAACAATTTTGCAACAATTCATCTTGCATTCGCCTGGCAACTGATGGCATGGTTGGATACAAATCTTCCAGTTCATCAGGATCCTACGAGAGATCATAAAATTCAAAATGTTGATTTCCCAGATAGTCGCAATAAGTTAACCGATGATTCATCTTGGTTAAAGATATTGTGGCCTGCGTCAGGGGCGCAAAAGACGAATTTTGTTTTGCGTCCATCGCGAAAATACTGCGCTCAGGGTCTTCTGTCCCGCCAAATCCAGGCAACAATTTTCCTTCCACCCAATCTGGAACAGGCTTTCCTGCCCAAGATGCAAGTGTAGGCACAATATCCAATGAGCTGATGTATTGATCTATGTCTTCTCGTTCGATCTATCCCGGCCTCGATATGATGAGCGGGACATGGATCAAGTTTTCAAAAATAAGTGGCGTATCGTGCCCAACTTCACCGCGCTCAAACAATTCACCATGATCAGATGTAAATATAATATAACTACTTTCAACTTTACTTTCCGCTAACTGAAGGAGCGGAATAAAAAAGTCATTGAAGGCCGTCTCTCATACTTTTATGGGTACCAGGTTGCCCAGAACCGATTTTAGCACGAATCATTTTATACTCAGGGCGGTCGCAAATTGTGCTCCTTTATGATCAGGAAAGCGTAATTCCCTGGCGCCGCCCGCCACCGTTCGTGCCGCGAGCACGCCGGTGCGAGACGGCAGGGCAGGTGTGTGACCGTGGGTATTATATATTGCGGATAAGAGATGGTTCATTTTTCCAGAGGAATTGGGTAACACTTTTCAAATGGGCAAAAATCTATTTGATCGCAAAGATGCCAAAATGTGCCCCGTGGGCAGCAAAAAGCCAATATTTTGGCATATTTGGGGAGGCCGAAATCGCGCGAATTTTTGTAGTAGAAAAAAGTGTTACCCAATTATGAACCATCCCGCGGATAAGAACAACCTATCCATTCAACTGACCTAATTGTACTTGTCGAATTTCTTGATAACCACGGCAACCAACAAACTAAGCGCAAGGGTCGTTATGAAAGTCAGGCTTATATCCAAAACAGGGTGCTTGAAATGCATGAAACCTTTTTGTGTTATGAAGTCAAGAAGTAAAGCATGAACACCGTAGATCGGCAATGAGTATTTTGCTAGTATGCGGATAGGGCATTCTACGATCCTCAACCTGGGTTCTATCATTTTGAAGAGGGCAAATACGGAAAAAGCACCAGTAAACACGAAGACAGAATTGTACTCGTAATATCTACCTATGAATTTTCCAGCTCTAAAAGAAGCCTGATGGATTAGGAATGCTGTTGACAAAGAAGACACGATATACAGCAATGGTAGGATGAAAATATTGATGGGTCTTTGTTCAAAATCAATACGCCCTAATACTGAACCTAAGAAGCTGTCTGAAAAGTTAGGAGCGGGCCAGGCGGCACAGCATAATTCTGGTCATAGCGATGTACACGAACGCCTCGCTCGAAGAA
>JAFGKO010000050.1 GCA_016928525.1 Anaerolineales bacterium
CCATGGCCGTCGGCAGCGTGGCCGAAGAAAGGATACCGGCCAGACCGCGCGCAGCGAACAACATCCATAACTGCGTGGAAAGCCCAAGTGCCAGCATGCTGATGGCGTTCCCAAACACGCCCAGCATCAGGATCGGTTTGCGCCCGAAGCGGTCAGAAAGTCCCCCCCACATGGGTGAGAAAAGGAATTGCATGGCGGAGAAAATGGCCATCAGTCCGCCCATCTCCACACCTGTGCCGCCGAATTTGACGACCAGATCAGGCAGGATCGGGATGATGATGCCGAAGCCCATCATCATGATGACCAGGGTGATGAATAAAATTACCAGGTTACGCTTATTGTGCATCCAAACCTTCCAATAGGGGAAATAGGTTGATGATTATAGGTTGCTTGCGCATATCTGTCAAAACAATCGTATATGTCATTGCCCCGCCGAAGTGCGGCGGGGTCTCGAGTGAGCGTTTCCAGCGAACGAAGCAATCTCCCGAAAGCAGGGTTTTCTCGAAGATTGCTTCGGGCTAACGCCCTCGCAATGACTTGCTACCCGATAGGGTGCCGCATGCGCTGCCCGCCGATTAAGTGCATATGCAGGTGGAAAACGACCTGTCCGCCGTGCGCGCCGGTGTTGACGATCAGGCGATAACCGGATTCTGTGATCCCCTCTTGCGCGGCAAGCTTTTTAGCGACTGCGAAGAACTGGCCCATAAGGGGCTCATCTTCGGGCAGGACATCATTGACCGAGGCGATATGTTTGTTTGGAACGATCAAGATATGGGTGGGTGCGACCGGGTGGATGTCGCGAAAGGCGCTGATTTCTTCGTCTTTGTAAACGATGCTGGCAGGCATTTCCCCTTTGATGATCTTGCAGAAGATACAACTGTCCATGTGGCATCCTTGGTTTGGGATTGCCCAATTATAAAGGCATGTTTGCAACCATATAGCTTTAAACACAAATAGCCGGGTACTTTCTGCCCGGCTATTGAGGAAATAAGTTTAATTCTAAGTCTTCGCCGCGATCAATTGAACGCGCGTGTGCTGCAGGCGTTCCATGGCAGCCTTGGCCACGGCGCGCATCAGGCCACAGTAGAGTTGTATGTCCACTTCACACAGGGCGCGCAAGGCTGAGGCGTTAATCTCGATCAAGTGGCAGGACTTTTCGGCTCGTACTGAGGCGGTAAAGACATAGGGTTCGATCAGCGCTGAGATGCCGAAGATTTCGCCCGGGTTGAAATCGCTGATGAAGTATTCCTGCTTGTAGTACGGATCGTGCTCGCTGGTGACAATGTAGTAATATGAAGCGGTGCCTTCTACAAGGAAGAAAAGCTTTTCCGCCGGGCTGCTGTTGGCAACAATTTCGTCTTCGTCGCCATAATTTTTTTCTTCGGCGATCATGGCAACTGCTTTGAGTTGCTTATCGTCCATGAAACTGAAGAAAGGGAACCGGCGCAAGAGTTCAGGAGAGATCATGGGAGACTCCTTGGAGTAAATCTAATACGGCCTGCACCGCTTCAGGGATAGCCGCGGCAACAGGGGGGGAAAGTTCTTCACTGAAATCGTATACGTTTTGGGCTTCGATTGCAACCACATCCACTTGCCTGGGAATGTCTGCGCCGATGACTTCGGCGGTTTTAAGGGCGGTCATCAAGGATGTGTCGTGGGCCGATGCGGAGTGACCAGACGTCGGGTCCGGTAGCGAAGCGAGTGGGAAAACCTGCACGCTTCCAGCGGGACTTTGGCCTGTTTCCATTGAATCGACTATGATCGCCCGTTCATATCCCAGCAGGTGTTCCATCAAGCTGAGACCGCCCAGGGAGAGACATTCCACCTCGATAGGGGAAAGATAGTGGACCGTCTTTGAGCCGCTTGGACGGACAGGAAGGCGGAATTTGGTTTCTGTATCGAGAAGTTCTTTGACTGCTTCGGCCACCTTCCAGCCGACTCCGTCGTCGCCTAGAATAGGATTGCCAAGTCCGATTACTAGTGTTTTTTTCATTTGTGCCGCCCGTTGGTGAGAGCTGCGGACGTATCCGGCAGCCCTCACCTCAACGGATGCTCCTCCCGTCTTCAACAATATTGTTTGAGTACCTCGACCGGATTGCCTTCAGCGTCTCGGATGGTGACTTGCAACGGCATCTTTCCGGGCAGGGAGTGCGTGGCGCAACCGAAGCACGGGTCGTAGGCGCGGAAGGCCATCTCGACCATGTTGAGCATGCCCTCGGTGACGACCGTGCCTTTCTTGATCAGGCTGCTGGCCGCCTTGTTGATCGACATGCTGATCGGGGCATAGTTATTGGTGGTACCGACGATCAGGTTGACCTTGGTCAGCACGCCGCGCTCGTCGGTCGTGTAATGGTGAGTGAGCGTGCCACGCGGCGCTTCCACAATTCCCACGCCTTCGGTCGGGACTTCTGTGGGTTTGGTGTGGAAGTTATCCGAAGCGATCTCTGGATCGGAAGCCAGTTCCACCCAGCGTTCGGCTGCATAGAGCAACTCGATCAGGCGCGCCCAATGGGTCGCCAGACGCTGGTGGACGGGTTTGCCGCCCAGCGTCTTGTAGAATTTGTCGTATTCCTCCTGCGCCAGTGGCGTGGCCATGCCGTCGGCAGCGTTCAGGCGCGAGAGCGGTGTAGCGCAGTACACGCCCGACTCTTTACCGTCGGTAAAGCCTTTCCAGCCGATGCCCTTGAGATATGGGAATTTGAGATAGGTCCAGGGTTCCACGTGCTCGGCGATGTGCTGGGTGTAATCCTGCGGGGCGTACTTGACAAATTCCTTGCCCTCGGGGCTGACCACGCGCACTTTGCCATCATAGAAGTTGATGTGGTTGTTCTCGTCCACCATGCCCATGTAATAGGTGCGGTGGGTGTAAATATCGCCCAGGATCAGGTCAACGTATTCCTTGTTGCCCAGCACGATGTCGTTGAACAGCTTCAGACTGAATTGACCGAATTCGACCGCCCATTTACCCAGCTCGAGGATTTCCTTTTGCTGTTCCTTGGTGATGCCCTTGGTCAACCCGCCGGGGATGGAGGTGCAGGGGTGCACCTTGCGCCCGCCGATCATCTCGATAACGGTATGGCCGGCCTTGCGCGCATTGATGACTTTACCGCCGATCTCCAACCCGACCTTGTGGATGACGCCCAGAATGTTGCGCTCTGCCACGGGGGCATCCGGCCCCATGACAAAGTCAGGGCCAGCCAGTGCGTAGAAGTGCGTGGCGTGGTCGGTGACGAAGAAGGCTGAATACAACAGTTCGCGTAGCAGCTTGGCCGTGCGCGGCGGGTCGACGTTATAGACCATGTCGGCGGCTTTGGCGGCTGCCATGTGATGCGCTTCAGGGCATACGCCACAGATGCGATTGGTCAGCAACGGCATTTCCTCCACCGGACGGCCGACGCAAAAACGTTCGAAGCCGCGCAGTTCGGGGATCTGGAAGTAGGTGTTCTCCACATCGCCTTTCTTGTCCAGGAAGATTTCGATCTTGCCATGACCTTCCAGGCGGGTGATGGGGTCAATGGTGATTCGTTGAGTCATATTGTCACCTACGCTTTCTCGAAAGCAGGTTTGGCAGCTTTCAACAGCGAGCCTGCCAGGTTGAATCGGTAGAATTGCCCGATCGGGTCGGGGATGCCGTCCAGGATGGCTTCGATCTCTTCAGGGTCGTTGCTATCGATGACGGAGGCGAAGGCGGCGATCAGCCGCGCCCCGTAATCGATCACACCTTCGGCGGGACCGTAGCACCCGATGCACTGCGCCCCAGCGCTCGGACAACGGGCATTGCATCCGCTGCGAGTAGCCGGTCCGTTGCAGGGGACGCCCTGTTCGAGCAGGCACAATTCAGGGTCGATATCCACATCGTAAATCCTGCGGAAGGATTTGATGCTTTTGACGTTGCGCACCCGCGTGCACTCGTCGCACACGGTGGAGTTGCCTGCACCGATGGTTGCGCCTTTGGGCGGCAATTCCGCCTTGCCTTGCAGCACCTGGATGACCAGATCGATCACTGCGCCGATCTGGTGCGACTCGGGTGGGCAGCCGGGCATGTAGTAGTCCACGTCCACCACCTGGTCGAGAGTGCGCAGTGTGGGATACATCACTGGAATGGTGATCTCACCCTCAGGCATGTTATAGCTATATTGCGGACGAATATGTTCCGGATTTTCTGTCGAGATGGTTTCGTAATAGGTGTCGAAGATCTGTTTTGTACTGCTCAGGTTTGCCAATCCGGGGATACAGCCTTCACAGGCGCACGAGCCGAAAGCGACCAGGATTTGCGATTTCTTGCGCAACAACTTGGCGATGTGCTCGTTCTCGTCGTTGCGGATGCCGCCGTTGAAAAGCGTCAGCAGGATCGAGCCGTCTTCCATCGCCTCGACATCCTTATACTTGGCGTCCATGGCGACCGGCCAGAAAACAACCTCGAAGTTGGCGTCTACATCCAGGATCTTCTCGTGGATGTTGAGCACGGCGATTTCACAACCGCCGCACGAGGCTGCCCAGTACATGGCGAATTTCGGTTTTGCAGTCATGCGGGCACCTCCTCGGGGATAATAGGAGCGGGTTCGAAACTGACGTCGCCGTCGTAGGGCGTATGTCCATCGCTCTTGCCCCAGTTGAGCGGACCAAGCTCGCGGATTTCATCGATGAATAAGGCCGTTTCGCTGGCGAACTTTGCGCCCTCGGCCGCGCTGGCCCAGACCAGTTTGACTCGCTCGGGTTCGATTCCAAAGCCTTTCAAGGTGCGGCGCATCAGGTGGAAGCGCCGCAATGCTTTGTAGTTTTGTTCGAGATAGTGGCATTCGCCGGGGTGACAGCCCGTGATCATCACGCCGTCTGCGCCGCTGGCCAGCGCTTTGAAGACGAAGGTCGGGTCAAGGCGGCCAGAGCACATCAGACGGATCAGGCGGATGTTAGGTGGATATTTGATGCGGGCGGTACCGGCCAGGTCTGCGGCGCGGTAGGAACACCAGTTGCAGGTGAAGCCGATGATGGTGGGTTCGAATTGATCAGTCATAGTTGCCTCCTCATGCGGGGACCGCTTCCTCGCCGACGTTCAACAGTAGCAGGCCTTCGATCTGCGCCAGCACCTGTTGGTTGCTGAAGCCCGTGCCAACGATCGCGCCTGCCGGGCAGGCCGCTACGCAGGTACCGCAGCCCTGGCACAGCGCGGCGTTGATCTCGGAGACCATCTTGTCCTCGTGGAATGTGATGGCGTTGAACGGACACAAGTCATTGCAGATGCGACAGCCGGAGCATTTCTCTTCGATCACGCTGGCGCGGATGGGTTCGAGCGCCATCTCCTTCTGTTGGATCTTGCCGAGCACGCGCGCCGCTGCCGCTGCGCCCTGCGACACGCTGGCGGGGATGTCTTTTGGCCCCTGGGCACAGCCAGCGATGTAGATACCTTCTGTCATCGTGGCGACCGGATCGAGCTTGGGGTGTTTCTCGATGAACCAGCCATTGGACGAGCACGAGATGCCAAAGAGTTTGGCTGTCTCGTTTGAGTCCTTCCGTGGCTCCAATCCGACCGACAGGATGACCATGTCCACGGGGATGCGCCGCTGTTTGCCAGCCAGCGTATCTTCCACCTGGACGATCAGCTTGCCCTCTTCTCCCGGCAGACGGGCCGCGTCGGTAACTTCGGCCACCTTGCCGCGCACAAAGAGCGTCCCTTCTTCCATCACTCTCTGATAGAACTCGTCGTAGTCCTTGAACGGTGTGCGCATATCGATGTAGAAGTTGTAGACGATGGCGCCTGTCCGTTCGTGCACCATGTGGGCAAATTTCAGACTCTGCATACAGCAGATGACCGAGCAATGGTTGTTGAAGTTGCGGTCGCGGCTGCCGACGCAGTGGACGATGCCGACCGCCTTCGGCACAGTCTTCCCGTCTCGCAGCACGATCTGTCCGGTGGTCGGGCCAGCCGCGTTGGTCAGGCGTTCCATCTCCAGTGAAGTGAACACGTTCGCCAAGCGGCCATAACCGTAATTGGTCACCCTGCGGGCGTCGAACAGGTCATAGCCCGTCGCCAGGATGATGTTGCCGACCTCGATCGTGATGACTTCGTCTTCCTGTGTGAAATCGATCGCATTGGTCGGGCAGAATTTCTCGCAGGCCTTGCAGGTGCCCTTCTCGAAGTAGATGCAGTTGTCCACATCCATCACCGGGAACTTGGGCACGGCTTGCGGGAAGGGCGTGTAAATTGCCTTGCGGTATCCCAGCCCGGCCTCATACACGTCATCGATTACTTTCTTCGGGCACTTTTCCTGGCAGATGCCGCAACCCGTACACAACTCCGTCTTCACATGCCGGGCTTTCTTGCGGATCGTCACCGTGAAGTTGCCCACGTACCCTTCCACTTTTTCGACCTGACTCCAGGTCATCAATGTCACGTTGCGATGCCCGCCCACATCGACCATCTTGGGGGTCAGGATGCAGGCTGCGCAGTCCAGGGTGGGGAAGGTCTTGTCGAACTGGGCCATATGCCCGCCGATCGACGGTTCTCGCTCCACCATATAGACGTGATGGCCTGCATCCGCGATCTCGAGTGCTGCCTGGATACCGGCAATGCCGCCGCCCACCACCAGCGTGGCGGGGTTGATCGGTACGGTCATCGGTTCCAGTGGCTCGTGGTGGATCACTCGTTCCACGCCGCCCGAAACTGCCGCCTGCGACTTGATCGTGGCGGCTTCCTTGTCCGTGTGTACCCACGAAACCTGCTCGCGGATCGAAACCATCTCGCACAGGAATGGGTTCAGCCCGGCTCGAGCGCAAGCCGTGCGGAACGTCCGTTCGTGCAGGTGCGGTGAACAAGCCGCCACCACCACACGGGTCAGTCCCAGTTCCTTGATGTCTTTCTCGATTAATTCCTGGCCGAGGCTGGAGCACATGAACTTATAGTCACGGGCAATGACCACGCCGCGATGGTTGAGACGAGAGGCTGCCCACTCGGCGACCTGGACTACATCCACTGTGCCGGCGATGTTCGTACCGCAGTGGCAGACGTAAACCCCGATTCGCTCCAGGGACTCTGACTTGCTTCCGTTTTTCTTCGTCATTTTGCCACCTCGTCTTTCTTAGCCACCTGATGCTTCATCGGGAGCGGCTTTGGCATAGGCAGCCCTTCTGTCTTTTTGGGACGAGCGGGTACAGCCTCAAGCTCCGGGACTTCCAGGCCGATCTTCGCTAAGGCTTTCTTTGCGCTGACCAGTTCTGAGCCAAAGCCAAGCTCATCTGGCCCTATCCCAAATGCCAGTCCCATCAATTGGGTGAAGAACACAACTGGCATGTGATAATTTGTCCCAAAGTGGCGGTTGGTTTCTGCCTGATAGGCATCCAGGTTCATCTGACACATCGGGCACAGGGTGGCCATGATGTCAGCATCATACTGGTCGGCGGAGGAAATTAGGCGGCGGATGAGCTCGAAGGCAGTATCAGGTCCAATCTGCGTCATGTGCCCGCCGCAGCAGTGCGTCTTGAGCGGGAAGTCGATCACTTCCGCGCCTAGCGCCTTGAGTAGTATGTCTAATTCAACTGGGTGTTCGTGGTCCGACCAACGTTTTTCATAATCTGGGCGCGGTACCATGCAGCCCAGATAGGGTGCAATCCGCAGCCCTTTGAGGGGACGTACCACTTTGCTCTTGATCGTATCCAGTCCGATGTCATAGACTATTACATCCAGGAGATGGCGGATATCCAGCGAACCGGGCTTGTAAGAAAGCTGCCCTGCTTCCAGGGCTTTATTGACTATGACGCCCAGCTTAGGCTGTTCGCGCATGTAAAAATCGGCTTTAGCAAGATTCAAGTAACATGCGCTGCACGGTGCAACGACGGTTTTGCTCCCGTTGGACTGCTTTGCAGCCAGCGCCAAGTTGCGAGTGATGAGCGCGTAAGCTGGCGCTAGGCTGATACCCAGGTATTCGGTAGCGCCGCAGCAGTTCCAATCGTTGATCTCTTCCAGTTCCAGGCCAATTGGCTTGGCAATCGCCAAAAGCGAATCGTTGTAGGCTTTGGCATTTGATTCCATGGAGCAACCGGGATACAAAAGATACTTAGCCATGGTTGCTTCCCTCCAATTCCTTGGCGCGTTTCAAGATGGATTTGAGTTGCTTGATGCCTTTAATGCGATTTGGGGTTATGCTCATGCGTTGCTTGGTCAGCAGGCCAAGACCCATGGGCACCATGCCTGGCAGTCGCAGTGGGAAGTGCTTCAGGTAGTGCCGCGTTGCCAGCCCGAACTCGAAGCCGCGCCCATATTCCTCGACCATATCCACAAAAGTCTGCGAGAAATCTGGGGCCGTTGAGTCCTGGAATAGCTTGGCTTCGATGGCCATGCCCTTGAGCGTATACATCACGTCCGCGATATGAACGTTTTGTGGACAGCGCACCACGCAGTGGTAGCATGAAACGCAGATCCAGGGCGTGTTGCTTTTCAGCGATGCCTCGCGCATTCCGGCGCGTAGCATGGCAAATAACATGCGCGGCGTATGATCCATGTCCGCTGAAGAGGGGCAGGAACCGCCGCAGGTCCCGCACTGGATGCACATCTCCAGCCTGGAGACGCCTGCCGTGCGGGCAGAGACTTCGTCTAGCAATGTCAGGTCTTCGATTTGTTTCGGAATGGTTTTCGGAGGGTCGAGCGTTTGGAGTGTGGCCATAGGTTTCCTCTTTGCTCATAGATTAAAACATCACAGCCCAGCGCAGGCTGTGATGAAGATGCTTTGTGTGCGCTAAATACAGTATGTGATTTTTATCACAAAATTGGAAGTGCGGGATGTCATAGTAAAATTGTGACGAATATCACAAATAGGGAATTCAAGTTGTCTGAACAAATGACCGATCGGCTTAACTCAATAAAAAATCGAAACATCGATTATCGAAAGATGTCTGGACATATTACCGGAGCGTTACCTTTCCTTTGATATAATCGGACGTAATCAATCCAAATAGGAGCACCTAAGATGAAAATTGACTTTGCCATGTGGCGAAAAGCACTGAATGTCATTCCCGATGTAACCAAAGATGAATGGGCCCAATTGGATGTTGTCTCGCGCTGGCTTATTTCTACGCGCGCGGCAGTCCTCATCATGACCTTTATCTCTGCTGCGTTGGCCGGTTTGTTTGCCTTGCGAGATCAGGCATTTCACTTCTTGCCCTGGCTGGCGCTTACGCTTGGCCTGATCTTTGCCCATGCCAGTAACAACATCTTCAATGACTACACTGACTTCATACGCGGGGTGGATAAGGATAACTACTACCGCAATCTTTATGGAGCGCAACCAATTGCAAGCGGTTTGATGACCCGGCGTCAGCATCTCACGTATTTCGCGGTTACTGTTTTGATTGCCCTCCTGTTGGGTCTGTATTTGATCTGGTATACAGGCTTTAGCGCAACCGCCTGGATATTGCTTGGTCTCGGCGCGTTTTTCCTCCTGTTCTATACCTGGCCGCTCAAAGGCCTGGCAATGGGTGAGGTTGCAGTGCTGGTCGTTTGGGGACCGTTGATGATCGGCGGGGGTCATTATGTTCTCACGCAAGAATGGAATTGGTTCGTTGTGATCGCCAGCCTGCCCTATGTCCTGGGTGTTACAACTGTAATCTTTGGCAAACACATCGACAAGCTTGCTATCGACAAGGAAAAGGGCATCCACACCCTGCCGGTTGTGATCGGTGAAAAGGCCTCCCGCTATGCGGTGTTGGGAATGATGATTGCCCCCTATCTGTTTACCCTGTACCTAATCATTGCAAAGTTCTTTACACCCGTTATGTTGATTGTGTTCCTGGCGCTTCCTGCTTTCCTGAAAATCTATCCGGTGTTCTTGAAACCCAAGCCGGAGAGCCGCCCTGAAGGACAGATTGGCTGGCCGTTGTACTTTGTAGGCTATGCGTTCATCAACAATCGTAAATTTGGTTCACTCTTCATGTTCGGTTTGTTGCTCGATGTCGCACTTCGCCTTTTGCCAGTCACGCAAAACTTCTGGCGATAAATCGACCTATGGCTACGGTGGGAAGTGACACCCAACGAAAAGAGCAGGAGATTTTCCTGTTCTTTTTGTTTAGAAAATGAATCAAATCCATCCAATTGTGTCCGATTTCACAGCTTGGTGTATAATCCCGACCCAGATAGTGTTTTCATTCAGCAGCGATTGCTGACATTTAATCAACTGAGAAGGAGGCAGAAATGCACATCAATTTTGCAATGTGGCGTACAGCCATCTGGCAGTTGGTGAAGATGGAGGACAAAAAAGAGTGGGATGCTCTCGATGTTGTCTCCAAATGGCTGATCGCCACCCGTTCCGCCGTGACGCTGGTCACGGTGTATTCCTGCGTGATCGCGGGTATCCTGGCTTGGCGGGACGGCTACTTTTCATGGATTCCATTCTTTATTCTTACGCTGGGATTGTTCCTTGCGCACGGGACCAATAATCTGCTCAACGATTACACAGACTACAGCCGTGGACTCGATAACGGGAATTATTTTCGTACGCAATACGGCGTCCATCCCCTGGCGCAGGGCTTCTTTACCAAACCGCAGCAAATCCGGTGGTTCCTGGTCAGTGGGGTGCTGGCAACCCTGGCCGGTGTGTGGGCTTTGATCAATACCGGTTTCAACGCCACAGTCATTGGTCTGTTTGCGTTTGGCGCAGTTGTCCTTCTTTTGTATACCTACCCGTTCAAGTATTGGGGTATTGGCGAACTCTCCATCTTTCTGATCTGGGGACCGATCTTGATCGGCGGCGTGTATTTCGTGCTCGCCCTGGTCAGCGGGAAAGAAATCGTAATGCCCACCGTCTGGAACGCAGTGCTGGCGGGCGTCCCGTACGGATTGGGCGTGATGAGCATCAACATGGCCAAACACATCGACAAACTCGAGGACGATAAAAGTCGGGGTGTTGGCACCTTCCCTGTGCGCGTAGGTGAAGAGATCGCTCGCCGCGTGGACCAGTTTGCGGTCATCCTGATCTATCTTGTGATCGCTTATCTGGTTTTTGTGCCGCGTTACTTCACACCTGTCATGCTGATCGTGTTCTTCGCGCTGAAAGATGCGATCCGGCTCATAAAGATCTTGAACATGCCCAAACCTGAGAAAGCGCCTGAGAACTGGCCTGCCTGGCCAGTCTGGTTCGCTGGGTTTGCATTCCAGCATAACCGCCAGTTTGGCGGTTACATTCTGCTTGGCCTGCTTGTGGATGCGTTATTGCATGTCATCCCGTTTACGGCTGATCTGATCGCCCGCTACTGGCCCCCGATGTAGTAAGGGCGACGTAACGTCGCCCCTACTCCAAGACCAAATCACTGATTTCCAACCACGCGGGTTCGGCGCTCTCCAGGACGCCGAACCCGATTTTTCCTGCGGGGGTAAAGGCGGCATACTGGTTGTCGATCCAGAGGGTCAGCCCCAGCGGCGGACGCGGCGAGACGGGCGTTTCCAGCACGAGCGTCTCGTCCACCCAGAAGACGCAGCGCGCCGGACTCCACTCCAGCCTGTAGGCGTGCCATTCGGTCACGTCCACTCTCAGGCGGACTCCGTCTTCCTCGACTATCTCACTCATCAACCCCCGCGCTTTCGTTCGCGAAAAGGGGAGTGTCAGACCAACTTTGGCCAGACGGCCCAACGGGAAAACGGGCGAACGGAATACCTGTGCCAGAAACCCATTCCCCGGCTTCATTCCAAATGACAGGTAATTTTCCCTGGATGCGTGGAAGAACCAGACCGCATTCGGCAGCGCCGGCAGGCGGGACGGATTCCCGCCAAAACCAAGCGAGAGCCCGAACGGATCGTTCCACAGCCCGAAGCCCCATGTCCCGGGCAGGGAGGTGGCTGAGGCTCTGGCGCGCAGGCTCAGGCTGAGAAAGGGGCGGTGGGGGAGGTCTTTTCGGGCAGACTTCGCGTAATCATCAAGTTGCGCCACTCTATACTGATGGGATCCCCCTGCAGGTATCTGCAAAAGCCAACCGCCGCCAGGCGTCTGCTTGACGCTGGCGGTGGACGTATGGAGCGGCCTGAGGGCAGGCATCACGGCGTGGTCGGCTGGCTGCCTGCGCCGGAGCCCTGCGGGTGGATGACAATGCCGTTGGCAGTCCCCTGCGGGGTGGCCGGATTGCGCGGCGCGATGATGGTCACGCGCGAGCCGACAGTTAATTCATCCACTCGATCCGCGGGCAGGATTTTCACATCCTCTGCGAGTGCAAAGGTGTAGATGTTGCCGTCATGCGCCTGGATGGTGATGCTTTCGCCGGGCGCATAGGCCGTGACCCAGCCCACCCGGTGGACTTTGCTGGGCTTACCCGGTTTGACCATGATGGAACGGGCGGTCAGATTTCCGCTTTGATCGCGGATGGCTTGTAGCATAACTTCCATGCCGGGTTGAATGGCGTCGATGGTCGCACCTTTCATGCCGGGTACTTTGATGCGGGTTTCGGCGCTCAGGCCAATGGTCACGGAAGAGCCGTCGCGCAGCGTCAGGGTGAGGCTTGTGGCGCTGACCGCTTCGACCGTGCCTTTGAAGTTCTCGCGCTTCCCTTTTGGGCCATTGGCCTTCTCTTCCGCTTTTTGGGTCGCGACTGCGCCGGGCGTGTTCCTGGGATGAGGCGCACCCACCGGGCTGGCAAACGCCTGCGTGGCAGTCAAAAGCAGGGCAAAAGCGATACTTACGATTAGGATGAAGCGGAATTTGTTCATTGTCACTCCTGGGTCAGGGTTCGTAATAGACGGTCAGCAACTGGTCGATTTCATTTCCATTGATGTCGCTGGCGACGATTTCGATCAGATTCGGGCCCTCTTCCAGCGGTATGGATAGCTTGAATTCCTGCTCCGGGCCGACGATCAGAATTTCATCGTTGACCGTGACAACAGTGTCCGGCGGCGCCGCGCCAATCAATTCGACCTGTGGCGTGTTGACTACGGACTCATCCAGCGGCTGGCGGATTGTCAGGAACAACGTTGCGCTGGCAGTGGGGCTTGAGCCAACGGAGTCCTGGTCCGGTTGAGCCGTGGGCGGCGGATCTTCTATTTGGGGTGAAGCAACCTGCGGGAGCGGTGAGGATGCGTCTGTCGCACTTGCAGAAGGTGCAGTGACCTCCTGGCTTGTTCCGCATGCAGCCAGAGCGAGCGTCAGAAACAGGAAGAATGAAATGGGTTTCATTTTTATCATTTTGACAGAATAGTTCGTTGGCCGCAATCGGCCCTTTGTACTCGCTTGCATGACGCACAAGCTTGACAAGCGTTACATCTTTCTGTTGACCAGGTAAATGCCGAATAAAATGATCCCACCACCTAGCAGCCCGGCCCAGGTGATGGGCTCTGCCAGAATAAGGGCGGCAACGAGAATGGCCACGGGCGGCTCCAGATATAGAAAAGCGCCCAATTGACCGGTAGGCAAGGCTTGCAGCGCGTCATACCAGGCGATATAGGCCAGGCCGGAACAGAAGACGCCCAGGAAGCTCACCCCCAGCCAGCCGTTGAACGTGAGTCGCGGGATTTCCCGTGGGCCTGGTCCGGCGAAAAACAAAACCCCCGTGAACAGCCAGCCGAGCGTCATGACGTAGAACATCATGCGTGTGGCCGGATGGGCCTTCAGTCCACGCCGGGAAAGCGCTGAGAAAACCGCCCAATTCAGCGCGCTGATCAGGACGAGGATGTCGCCCGGTTCGCCGAACTTGCCCAACTCGAGGGAGGCCAGATCTCCATTGCTGACCACCAATATGACGCCCAGCGCGGCCAAGAGGATGCCCGCGGTTTGCAGCCAGGTCAGTTTTTCTTTCAGGATCAGCCAACCCAGCAGCGCCATGAAGACCGGGGTGGTGGCCACAATCCAGGCGGTGGTGCTGGCGCGCGAGGTTGTCAGCGCTGTGGATTGCAGCCACTGGTGAAAGGTGATCCCCAGGAAGCCCAGCAGTGCGAAGTAGAGCCATTCGTTTCGTTTGGGAAGCGCGAACTGTCTGCGTGCCGTGACCGCTATGCCCAGAATGATCACGCCCATCGCAAAACGCAGCCAGACCACAGTGACAGGAGATACATCACGCAGGGCAACTTTGGTGGCGATGAAGGATGCGCCCCAGACGATCACGGCGAAGAGGGCTTCGAGGATGGGGATGAATTTGGTTTTGGGCATGGGAGTCACTTCGACTGGCTCAGTGCGTCGCCTTTGGTTGGGCAGATAGCCAATTATAAATCTACCTTGAGGTAGCAAGATTTTTGGATTCTCGAATTTACTATTCCCCAGAAACGGGGTAAAAATTCTTATGCCAAAAGTTGTACAATAAATGTGATGGATCGCCGTATCATTCTCCTGCTTGGGCTTGCTGCACTGGCACTCGTCTCCCCTGCGCAGTTGCATGCCTGGCGGTTGGTTGCTTCGACTCTCAGGCAGATTCCCGTGCCAACTGGGATGCAACTGGTCCCCACGGTTACGTCCGCTGATTTCGATGGCGATGGTAAACCGGAAACACTGGCAGTTATGGACGGTCGCGCCAGTATACAAACCGGCGACAAAATACGCTGGCAAAGCCCGCAGGCCTGGCAGGTGGGGCAAGCACTGGTCGCTGACCTGAACCGAGACAGTCGCCCGGAGGCCGTTCTGCTGGTCTGGCGAACCTTTCAGCCCTGGCCGGTAGATGCCTGGTTGCCACACGGTGGACGTATCGATAGCTTTCACGATTCCAGCGACAGGTCGTGTCATATTATCCTGATTGGTTGGTATAAAGAGTCGTTCCGTGAACGCTGGGCGGGATCAGCGCTGGCGGAACCGGTCAAGAGCTTCGCCGCCGCCGATTTGACCGGAAGCGGGGAGCAGTTCCTGGTCACGCTCGAAGCGCAATACGACGATCCGCCGTCCGCCCCTGCCCGGCATCTGAAAGTCTGGGAATGGAACGGTTTTGGCTTCAGTCTCGTCTCTACTACAGAAGGCCCGTTTGGTCAGATGGTAATTACCCAGGCCCGGGACGGGCAGATGTTGATCCTTGTACCTTAGGAGAGTTCTATGCAATCCAGACAGTATCCCCTCTTGTTCGTCACCAGTATCATCGTCCTGATTTCCATCGCATGCAGTCTGCTTATGGCGCCGCCCTCCACGCCGGTACCGCAGGCTTCCCCGACCGCAGGCGTTCCGGTGCCTGCGCTGCCACCGCTAGCTTCTCCAACTGCGAGCGGACCGGCGCCTACGCCGCCGCCGAACGTTTATGCGCCCGAATTCGCTCCCTATAAAACAGTCGCCGTCAATATCCCGGTTCGATTCAATGGGGGCGATTACACCTTGCCGGTGGATCTAGGCGGGGTGCAGTATGCCAGCGATGTCGAGATCAGTACTGCCCAGCGTCAATTGCTCTCGCAAAACGGATTTGTCGTCCTGCCGCCTGAACCGGGGGAATACCGCGAGTTCTACCAGATCTACGAATATGGCCGTTATGATTTTCGCCCGGTCTTCATCACCACCGACTCGGTCTATCACGTCTACCACCTGATCTTCGACAAGATGCTGCGTGACCTGGAGCGCGACTCCTTCATCGCGACACTGAACTCGCTGACCAACAGTATGCTCGACGCCAGCTACGGACAATATGCGACCTTGAAGGACACGCCGCTCGAAGAACCTGCCCGTCGCAACGTGGCGTTCTTTGCCGTGGCTGCGCAACTGCTCGGTCTGCCTGACGCGGTACCTGCCGAAGTGACCGACCTGGTCAATGCCGAACTGGCGCTGATCAACGCTGCGGGCGGCCCGCAGGTCTCTCCGATTTGGGATCGAGACGACCTGCCCCCTGATAAAAAACTGATCGAAGATTATTCGCAATATATCCCGCGCGGCCACTATACCCGCTCCGAAGAACTCAAGAAATACTTCCGTGCCATGATGTGGTACGGGCGACTTACCTACCGCTTGCGGGACGAGTTCGAGACGCGCCGCGCCCTGCTCATGACGCAGACCTTGCGCACCGCCACGGCC
>JAFGKO010000051.1 GCA_016928525.1 Anaerolineales bacterium
TTATTTACCCAATCGCTTCCTTCAACCGTCGTGCCAGTTTGCCAAAATGCGCGGTATAGCGTATCTCATCTTTTCGCGGGCGGGGCAGGTCCACTTCCAAATCCAATTTGACCTTGCCCGGCCGTTGGGTCAGCACCAGCACACGGTCGGCCAGGAACAAGGCTTCGGAGATCGAGTGCGTGACCATCAAAACGGTTTTTTGGCGTGCCTGCCAGATGCGTGAAAGCTCCGTCCACATGCGTTCACGGGTGAGAGCGTCCAGGGAGCCGAACGGCTCATCGAGCAGGAGCAGGTCCGGGTCATGGATGAGCGCACGCGCAATCGCCACCCGTTGCGCCATCCCGCCAGAAAGGTCGCGCGGCCAGTACCCGTCGAATCCCTCCAGTCCGACCAGCTCCATCATTTCGTGCGCTTTGCGTTGGGCCGTCCCATTTTCTATGCCGACCAGTTCGAGCGGCAGGGTCAGGTTTTCAAGGACTGTGCGCCAGGGCATCAGGTTGGCCTGCTGGAAGACCATCCCGATCCCGGGGTGCTCGCTGCCATGGAACTTGACATCCCCCGATGTGGGTGGCAGCAGCCCGGCCAGAATGCGCAGCAGCGTGCTCTTGCCGCTGCCCGAAGGCCCCAGCACACAGACGAACTCCTGCGGGCAGACCGCGAACGATACGCCATCCAAGGCACGCAGGCCGCCGTTGTTATCGGAGAACACGGCGCTCAGGTCGTGGACAGTTAGGACGGGTTCAGTGGACATATTTATGACCACAAAGGCACAATGATGCGAAGACACGAAATTTTTATCTCTGTGGCTTTGAGTCTCTGTGGCAATTTATTTGGGAACGAACTCATTCGTAAAGGCCTTATCGAGTTCCAGCGCTTTGTCCAGCAAACCCATCTTCAGCAACGTATCCTGCATATTTTGCCAGGACTGTGCGTCCGAGAAGCCCAGGCGCTCGGCTTTCCACAGCTCGATCGAGCGCGCCAGCACTTCCTTTTGCACGGCTTCGTCCGCTTCGGCCAGGTTGGGGATGTGCGCCTTGCTCAACTCGTAGGCTTCATCCGGATTTGCAATTACGTCCGCCATCCCTTTTAGAAAAGCAGAGACTATGCGCTCCACAAGTTCCGGGTTCGCGGCGATGGTTTTCTCGTTGGTGATCAGCCCATTGGAAGCCAGTTGCACGTGGTCGGCCACACGGATTTCGTTCACCTCGTACCCCTGGGCACGGAGTTGCACCGGTTCGTTGGCCGCATACACCGACACAGCTTGTTCCTGGTCAGTGGCCAGTGCTTCTACCTGGTTGAAGCCAATCGAATCGAGTGTCACGTCTGCATCGCTCAGACCTGCCGAAAAGAGCAATGCCTCCAACCCGATATAATTCGCGCCGTACAAGCCCGGCAGGCCGATCTTTTTGCCTTTCAAATCGGCAGGCGTCAGGATGCCCTGCTCGGCTTTTGAGACCACTGCCACGGGATATTGCTGGTACCAGGCCGCCACGTAGGCCACCGGCAATCCCTGCGCGCGCGCCAGCAACACCTGCTCGCCCGAGACGACCGCGAACTGCAATTCGTCCGCGCCTACCAGCGCGACCGCATCCGTTTCGAACGAGTAATCGAACTCGATTTCGATGCCCGCCTCGCGGAAGTATCCCTTCTCGACGGATACGTACAACGGCGCAAACTGGATGTTAGGAATGTAGCCCAACGGCAATTTGACGTGGATCAGTGCTTCATTTCCTGACCCTGTGCCTGCTCCCCCCGAGCAGGCCGTGACCAGCGCCCCCAGCAAAACCAAAACGAACTTCTTGAACATAGTATCTCCTCAAAAGTTGCTGTAGGCAGGTTGAAGGTTTAGATTGCGACCTTAGATCTTCAACTTTCAACCTTCCTGTGAGTGCTCCTGCCAACTCAAAAGTCGTTTCTCAGCCCAGGCGACAATGCCGTATAACGCCAACGCCAACGCAATCAGGGTGAACACCGCTACAAAGACCAGCGCGGTATCGTATTGTCCGCGCCCGATGTTGATGAGGAAACCCAATCCCATGTCCGCACCGACCAGTTCGCCCACCACCGCGCCGATGACCGAGAGGGTCGCGCCGATGCGCAGTCCACCCAGGAAGACCGGCAGCGAAGCCGGGATCTCGAGTTTCAGCAGGATTTGTCCACGCGTGGCGCGCAACGAACGCATCAGGTCATGCAACGCCGCAGGGACCGCGCGCACGCCGACCACGGTATTGACCAGCACCGGGAAGAAGACGATCAGCGCGCAGATCAGGATTTTGGAGAACATCCCCGGCCCAAACCAGATGACCAATAGCGGCGCAATTGCTACCAATGGAATAGCCTGGGATGCGACCAGATACGGCGAGAGCATATGCTCCAACGCGCGCGACTTGGCCACCAGGTATCCCAGCACGGTGGCGGCCAACGCGCCGGCCAGCAACCCGAGGATGATCTCGAATAACGTCACACCCGCATGGCTGAACAAGCTGCCATCCGACAGGGCGCGCAGGAAGCGCATCCACACCTGAGCGGGGGAGGGAAGGATGAAGGATGGCAATTCGCTGTAACGCGCCGCTGCCCACCAGGCCAGCAGCCCGGCAGCCAGGGAGGCCAATCCCAACCAGTTGCGGCCAGATTTAGCGTTATGAGAAAGAGAATGAGTATCCATGGCAGGAGTGACCACAAAGCCACCAAAACACAAGGTCACAATTCTTCTGTTTCGTGTCTTCAGTCTTTGTGGTAAATAAAAAGCCTCGCAGAGAATCAACTGCGGGGCAGGGAGGCAGATTGCGATCCGGTTTGAGCCGCTCGAGAAAAACCCCGAAAACAGAATCGTTTTCGGGGCATATAAACAGACCAAACCGTACAAGTCGGCCAGTCGATTACCTTCTTTTATCCGGACTATAACCGTCGGCTCCGGAATTTCACCGGATCATGCTCACCTTGTCATCCTGAGCGAATGCGAAGGATCTGCTCGTGGGCTGTACCACCGATCGGGAATTCACCTGCACCGCAGGTGTCACCCTGCCCCGAAGGTCTTTATTTGGATGTATTTGTCCTAATTATAACGCATTATGCTTTTTCGATGCAATCCACCGGGCAGACCGATACGCACTGCGGCTCGTCGAAGTGGCCTACGCACTCGACGCAGGTATCTGCGTTGATGATGTAAATGGTATCGCCTTCTGTGATTGATTCGGTTGGGCATTCTGGCAGGCAGGCGCCGCAAGAAATGCAATCTTCGTTGATTTTCATTGCCATGGGAAATTTCTCCTTTGTGAGATATCGTACTTAAATTAATCCATCCCTCTTTCGATGTCAAATGACAAATGTCTCGTGTTTTGATGATTTTGTAACCAAAGACGGATGGCCGTTTTAGGCCACCCGTCGTCTGGAAATGCGATAGTTTCCTTAACCGAGTTGCGCTTTGATCTTCTCGGCCGTTTCTTTATAAGCTGTAAGTTTCTCGCGCTCTTTGGCAACCACGGCTTCTGGCGCTCTGTTTGCAAAATCGCCCGTCAGCAATTTCTCCAGGCGTACAATTTGTGATTCAGCTTCGGCCAGTTCCTTCTGCAAACGAGCGCGCTCTTGTTCCAAATCGACCATACCGGCCAGCGGCAGATAAATCTCCACCGGACCGACCACCAGCGCAGCCGCGCCTTCGGGCTTCGCCTTCAAGGATGCGGCAATCTGCGTCTGCGACTCGTCCAAGCCCGCGAGCGCGGCCATGACTTTGGCCTGCTCGACAAGCAAGGAGGTTTTTCCGCCGCCTGCAAAAGTTGCGGCGATACGCCTGGACGGGGCGACGCCCTTCTCTGCACGCAGATTGCGGATCGAGCGCACGATCTCCTGCAAAAGCGCGAAGTCGGCGACCTTGTCCGCTTCCCAGCCTTCTTCCTGTCGCGGTTCCGGCCATCCGGCGATGATGAGCACTTCCGGCCAATCCCGGATTAAATCTGCCAGCGGGGAGTCACCCAAGGCGCGGCGCAGATGGCCCCACAGTTCCTCGGTCACAAAGGGTGTGAAGGGATGCAGCAGACGCAAGGATATATCCAGTACACGCGCCAATGTCTCAGCAGTGGTATAAGCGCGTGCACCGCCCTCAGCGAGTTGTCCCTTGGCGATTTCCACATACCAGTCCGCAAAATCGGACCAGAAGAACTCATAGATCTGCCGTCCGGCTTCGCCATACTGGAAGGTCTGGAAGAGGCGTTCCACGTCTCGGACGAGTTGCTGGAGTTTCGCCCAAATCCAGGAGTCAGCCAGCGTGTACTCTGCTTTTTCGCTAATCGCTGACTGCTGATTGCTGATCGCTGAAATTACAAACCTGCCCGCATTCCAAACCTTATTGGCAAAGTTCCGATTCGCCTCCACCCTATTGACCTCCAAGTTCATATCGTTGCCCGGGGAGGAACCCACCAGCAGCGTGAAGCGCAGCGCATCCGTGCCCAGCTCGTCCATGACGACCAGCGGGTCGATTACGTTGCCATACGTCTTGGACATTTTGCGCCCGATCTCGTCACGGATCAGGCCGTGCAGGTACACGGTATGGAAGGGCGCCTCCTCGGTAAATTCCAGCCCCATCATGATCATGCGTGCTACCCAAAAGAAAAGAATATCGTAGGCGGTCTCCATGTAGGAGGTCGGGTAGAAATATTTGTAATCGGGCGTCTCTTCCGGCCAGCCCAGGGTCGAGAATGGCCATAACCCCGACGAGAACCAGGTATCCAGTACGTCCGGGTCTTGCTGGATATTCTTCGAGCCGCAATGGGCGCACTCGGTCGGATCTTCACGCGCCACGGTCTGCTCGTTGCAATCGGCGCAATACCAGACCGGGATGCGGTGCCCCCACCACAGCTGGCGGCTGATGCACCAGTCTTTGATATTCTCCAGCCAATTGTAATAGACCTTCTCGAAGCGCTCCGGCACGATGCGGATGTCACCATTCTTCACTGTGGCCAGCGCTTTTTCGGCCAGCGGCTCGATCTTCACGAACCACTGCGTGGAGATCATCGGCTCGACGATTTCACCGCCACGCTGCGAACGCGGGATGGTGGTTGTGTAGGGTTCTTCCTTGATGACCAGCCCCTCGGCGCGCATATCCTCCCACATGTTCTTTCGACACTCTAAGCGGTCCTGGCCCTGGTACTTGCCGCCGTTTTCGTTGATCCTGGCTGCCTCATCCAGCATCGAGATGACCGGCAGGTTGTGGCGCTGGGCGATATCGTAGTCATTCGGGTCGTGACCGGGGGTGATCTTCAAAGCACCCGTGCCGAACTCGCGACTGACGTAATCGTCTGCGATCACGGGGATTTCGCGCCCCAGGATCGGCACAATGACGGTCCTACCGATGTGTTTCTGGTAGCGCTCGTCTTCGGGATGCACCGCCACGGCCGTATCGCCCAGGATGGTCTCCGGGCGGATGGTTGCGACGGGGATATATTCGCCTGATCTATCCGAAGGTTCGGAACCTTCGGATGGTTTAAGCATGTATTTGAAGTAATACAACGTGGCCTCTTCCTCGCTGTATTCCACCTCCAGGTCGGAGACGGCCGTCTTCAGACCCGGCGACCAGTTGATCAGACGGGGGCCGCGGTAGATGAGTCCTTTTTCGTAGAGTTGGACAAAGGCCTCCCGGACTGCCCGAGACAGCCCTTCGTCCAGGGTGAAGCGTTCTCGGTCCCAATCACAGGAGGCGCCCAGGCGGCGGATCTGGTTCTGGATCATGCCGCCGTACTTGTGCTTCCATTCCCATGTGCGGCGTTCAAATTCTTTGCGCCCGATCTCCTCACGCGAAGTGCCCTCGGTGCGCAGCATCTTCTCCACCTGCAACTGCGTGGCGATACCGGCGTGATCGCTGCCTGGCACCCATAGCGTTGAGTAGCCTTTCATGCGGTGGTAGCGGATCATCAAGTCTTCCATGCTGACGAACATGGCGTGGCCGAGGTGCAGTTCGCCAGTCACGTTGGGCGGCGGGATGGAGATCACGAACGGTTCGACCGTGGGGTCGAAATCCGGTTTGTTGGGATCGTTCCACGGTCTGAAGTAACCGCCCGCCTCCCACATGGCGTAGATGCGAGATTCA
Organism: Anaerolineales bacterium; assembly: GCA_016928525.1. The sequence continues at coordinate 6,083 of JAFGKO010000051.1, forward strand.
GTAGCTTTGAAATCGTAAGCTTTGGGTAGTTCATACTTTGACATGACGACCTCCTGAAAATGACAGTAATTTGATGGCAGGCGCAAAAAAGCGCGCCAGGAAAAAGACGATAGGATACCAGCGCGGTAAAACCAGACGGTTGCGCCCGCGCTTCATAGCCTGGACGATCTGCCTGCCTGCTGTTTCGACAGGCACGTCCAGCCGGCGGTACCAGCCCGGCTGCCCGGTGCGCAGATGCGCGATGGATCGGACGAAGTCCGTGCCGCGCAACGGACCCAGGATGACCAGCAGGGTATGTACGCCTTCCAGCGCCAGCGACTCTGTGAAGGCGTGCAGCGCTGCCTTGCTGGCTGCGTACAAGCCAATGGACGGCAGGCGCAGCTCTCCTACTACCGAGCCGATGTTGACGACCAAACCGTTCGCGGGCATGAGCGGGCGCAGGCCAACTATCAGTTCCAGCGGTGCCAGCGCGTTGACCTGCATAACCCGTTCCACCTCATCCGCAGTCATTTGCGACAGGCTGGAATGACTGCCGACGCCCGCGCAGTTGATGACAATATCCAGCCGTTCCTTGCCGGCCGTCAAATCTGCCACCAACTTGCGGCGTTGTGCAGGATCGCCCAAGTCACAGGTGAGGGTCACTGCGGGACGCCCCAGCGCGGCTTTGACGGAATCTAGTTCCGGGGCATCGCGGTCGATGAGATAAAGGGAGCAAGCTTCCCGGTCGAGCAGATGCGCGAGTTCGCGACCCAACCCGTGCGCGGCGCCCGTCAACAGGATGGTTTTGTTGGCAAGGTTCATTCTCAATCCATTTTTACCGAATCCGCAATAGATTGTTCCAGGGTATATTGCGGCTCCCAGCCCATCTCGCGCCGGATCTTCTCCCAGGTGAGGATTTTGTCCACAGCCATTTCGGACGGGCGGCGGATGCCTGGGTTGAGCTTGAGCAAATCCATGATCCATAAAATCGCATCCAGCAAACGGACACCTGCGCCCGTTACCGGGAAGAGAAGTGGATTCCTTCCGGTAGCTTTCAACGTCTTTTTGACAAACGCAAGCATTTCCCCGTTGTGCGCTGTGACGATGTAACGCTCACCGCTGCGACCTTTCGTCAATGATAGAACTACAGCCTGGGCAACATCGCGCACGTCAACAAAGCTGTTGATGTAGGAAAGCATCGGCAGGATTGGCAAATAGCTTGCCATCCGGTACACGGCTCCGATGCGTTCCGAGCCGGGACCAAGTACCACGCTGGGATTGAGCATGATGACCCGCAGCTTGTCAGTCAGTTTCAGTAGTTCTATTTCGCTTATGCGCTTACTGTAACCATACATGTCGTGTTCGCGCTTGTACTCCATGTCAGGCATCATGGACTCGTCAGTGATTCTGTTCGGGTTGAAGCCGATCGCAGAGATGGAACTGATAAAGATGAAATTCTTGCAGTTCGCAGCCAAAGTAGCCTGGGCCAGGTTGCGCGTGCCAATTACGTTGGACTCATAGATTGCGTCCGCGTCAGACTTTCGGAATGAGACCAGGGCGGCATTGTGGATGACGGTATCCACGCCTTGTAGCTCGGTTTCATAAGACTCGGGCTCTAACAATTCTCCGTAAATCAAACGTACGCGCTCCATTGTCTCAACGCCAAGTAGCGTTTTGCGTTTCGTGCGGACTAACACGCGCAGTTCAGCCCCCGGATCATGTTCGTGAATCGCTTTCACGATGTACTGACCCAGAAATCCAAATCCGCCGGTGATGAAGTAAGTGGTCATATCCATTTCCGATGTCATTGCGAGGGCGAAGTCCGAAGCAATCTCCAGTAAATATGAACCATGAGATTGCCACGCCCCTTTGGGGCTCGCAATGACATATTGTTAAACAAAAACGCCTCGTCCACCATGAGGACGAAGACGTATCTCCGCGGTACCACCTCAATTCACCCTTTCGGGCGCTCTCGTGACCGACCATCATCGGCCTGCGCTGTAACGGTGCGCTCCCGTGCTCGTTCTACTGATCCACTGACAACTGTTTACTGATCACTGGACTTTCTTCGGCACTTCTTCCAGGCGACATTCAGCGCTGGGGTACTGTGGGGGCTTCCAGCTATGGTCTCGTACCTTCGTACCCGACCAACGACCTCCTTCTCTATCAGCCTTGCCAGTCGCTTACTCCTCCCGGAGTGAGTTTTGATGATTATACACACCTAAAAAAGGAGAGTCAAGTCACAAATTTTCCTGGCTTGACAAATCTTCACAATTTCGGTATATTCGGAAATGTCCGAAACAGACAAAAGGAAAGCCATGACTTCACTGACACCCATCCAACAAAACTTCATCATCCACTGGGGTGAAATGGGCGAAAAATGGGGCATCAATCGCACCATCGCCCAGATCCACGGGTTGCTCTACCTGTCGCCACAGCCACTCACTGCTGAGGAGATCAGCGAGACGCTTTCGTTGGCGCGTTCGACCGTCAGTGTGGGATTGCATGAATTGCAGGGTTGGGGCATAGTCAAGGTGGTTCACGTGTTGGGTGAGCGCACCGACCGCTTCGAGATCAAGGGCGATGTGTGGGAGATGTTCCGCTGGATTGTGGACTACCGCAAGCGCCGTGAGGTGGATCCCACTCTGAACATGTTGCGAGAGACCGTCGCCGAACTCGAACAAAGTCAGGAAAATGCCCACACCAGGGGCAGGCTGCGCGAGATGCTCGACCTGTTCGAGACCGCCGACTCACTCTATGCCCAGGCCCAGAACGTGTCCACACACAAGATTGTCAGTATTGCCCGTATGGGCGACATTGTCAGCAGGCTGCTCAAATTCTTCCCGGAGTAGGGAAGGATATTTTTTTACCACCTTATTTCGATTGGTACCGAAATGTCCGATATAACCACAACCACTTATCCAACGCTCACCCTGGCAGACCTATTCCAAGAACGTCTTCAGCAGGTGGAAACCTTGCTGGATGTACAGGTCGCGGACGAATATTCCAGCCTGGCGCTGGCCCTTCGTCAACTGATCCGTGCGGGCGGGAAAAGGATCCGTCCCCGGCTTGTCTTGTTGACCGGGAGCCTGCTCGGGGCCGATCCGAAGCGTCTGATCCACCTGGCCGCGGCTGTTGAAATGCTACATACCGCCACGCTCATCCACGATGACCTGATTGACGAGTCGGTCTTGCGGCGTGGTATGGAAACACTCAACGTCAAATGGACGCCGGCTGCCACCGTGTTGGCTGGGGATTTCGCCTTTACGCGCGCGGCAGAATTGGTAGCAGCCGCCGACAGCACCGCGGTGATGCATCTGTTCGCGGAGAGCATGGCGGTGATGGTGGCGGGTGAGATGGGCCAATTATTGCGCGAGCGCGGCATTGCTAGTCGGGAAGAGTATTACGACTGGATCAGCGCCAAGACAGCCGCCCTGTTCAAACTGGCCACCGGAGCAGCCGCCCTCCTGGGCCGGGCCGGTGCGAAATCCGTTGACGCGGCGCGTCGCTTTGGTCATGAAATCGGAATGGCTTTCCAGATTATGGATGATGTGCTGGATTTCACCGGCAACCCGGTTACGTTGGGCAAGCCGGTCGGCAGTGACCTGCGTCAGGGTGTGATCACGCTACCAGCGTTGTATTACCTAGAGGCTCACCCGGATGATGCCGCTTTGCATACGTTGATTGCCGACAAGCGGAGCAACGAGCACAGCCTGAATCGACTCCTGGCCGCCATTCGAGAAAGCGGAGCCATCCAGTCGGCTCTGACCGAAGCGCGGACCTTTGTAGAACGCGGACTGGAAGCGCTGGCAGGCCTGCCCAGTGGGCCGGAGCGTTTTGCCCTGGAAGGGATTGCCCGGGCAATTGTCGAAAGAAAGAGTTGACGATTCGCGAAATAGGAGTACGACCATGAAACTAGATGAATTCCTGCCTACCTGGCAATTCAACGAAGTCCATACCGTCGTTGTGGGTGCCCCACCTGGACGGGTGTTCACCGCCATGAAGGAACTGACCGCGGCAGAACTTTCTCCCTTGATCTTCTGGATGTTGAATCTTCGCAATCTGCCCGCCAAACTGATAGGGAAGCACGCCCACACAGCGGCTCGCCCCGGACCTTTTCTTGACCAGCTTTACAGAGGCGGATTCATCCCTCTGGCCGAAGACCCAGGCCATGAGATCGTCTTCGGCCTAGTAGGGCAGTTCTAGAAACTGGACGGCGGTGAGGAGCCTCCCATTCCCAGCCCTGAGGCTTTCCTGACCTTCGAAGATCCTGGTTTCGCCAAAGTGGTCGCCAACCTGGCTGTGACAGTGGACGAGCAGGGGCTTACCCATTGCAGCACTGAGACGCGTGTCCATGCGCCAGACTCCAAGACACGCCACAAATTTGCCCTCTACTGGCGAATCATTTCAATGGGGAGCGCCTTCATCCGCGTATTATGGCTCAAGGCGATCAAGAGGAAAGCTGAGCAGGAGTAATAAAACGAGCTACTGCAATCAATGTTGAGCTAAGAGAAACCAAGGAAGAACGTGCTTCACATTTCGCTCTGCCGGGCAATTGCACGGATCAACCCACGAAAGACCGATCGATGGAAAGGTTCAAGCAAAATCCAGTATGCGAATCCCCAAAAGCCGCGCGGGGCGAAGAAACCGGTCTGCGATATTTTGGTACCCCCCTCTTCGGTTTCGATGCGCCATTCCATCCAACCCTCACCGGGCGTTTTGAGTTCGGAATACAAACGTAATAATTGATCATCTTCAATAGCTTCGACACGATAGAAATCCAGCGTATCCCCAACTTTCAAACTGTTGGGACAGCCTCTCATCCCTGGCCCACCGAAGAGGCGATCGAGCCAGCCGCGCAAATTCCATAACCAATTTGCATACAGCCAGCCGTTTTTGCCGCCCAGTGCTGAAACCACGTGAAACGCTTTTTCAGGTGCAGCATCGACTCCTTCGCAACGGTGGTCGATAAAAAAACCTTCGTGTTTCATGAACTTTACCGCTCGGTCACAATTCCTCCAGGCTGGTTCGAGACGGTCCGGGCGCAGTTGACCAAGCGCAATGTTCACCGCCTCTTCATACCCAATCAGGTTGACGTTCGGGAAAGTACGACGAGCGGACTCATCCTGAACCAGGCTATCACTTCGCAGGCCATCCACCAGTGGTCTGGCAATTGCGGCAGGAACTGGCGTCATTCGCTCCACACCTAGGGCCATGAACCATAACGGAATACCTGGCAAAATCATGTATTTGCGCCATAGCTCACGCAGGCGACCATAAGTCAGCATTAGTTCTGCATAGCTCATTCTGTCTGGCCCGCCAATTTCAAAGACCTTGCTCTGAGCGAACCGATTTTCAAGGGCTGCCAACAAGTAATCGATCACGTTTTGCGCCGCGATTGGCTGGGACATATTTTGTAACCAGACTGGACCAAAAACGATTGGCATCAATTCGGTTATGAAGCGGATCATTTCGAATGAAATGCTGCCCGGCCCCACTATTACTCCTGCGCGGAACTCTGTCACCGGAAGTTTCCCCTTGCGCAAGGTTTCACCGGTTTCAATGCGGGAGCGCATGTGATAAGGGATTTTTCTATTGGGATCGGCCAGGCCACCGAGGTAGATGACATGCCCTATGCCTGCCTGCTCGGCGGCGTGCATAAAGTTTTGTGCGCCGTTACGTTCAAGGGAGGTATACCCCCGCCCACTGGACATATTGTGAATCAGGTAATAGGCAGTATGAACACCGTCTACGGCGGGGGGAAGCGTTGACGGGTCCATGACGTCGCCCTGGACTACTTCCACATAAGGGAGCCAGATTCGGGCTTTGAGACGAAGCGGTTGGCGTACCAAGCAACGGACACGATGTCCTCGTTTCAATAGTTCAGGAATCAACTTGCTGGCAATATACCCTGTTGCACCTGTAACAAGAACAAGTTTTTTAACCATATGAATGAGCCAGCGTGCGTGCACGTAAGGCCAGGCGATTGGTTAAACCATCGAATATGAATTTATGAAAGGGGAACATGGCATACCAGTAAAGTAATCCGGTCAAGCCATGCACGTCAAAGTAGGCGTTGACCCTCAAGAGCGTTTTGTTATCTTCTTGAGGTAGGGATTCGAATTGCAGCCAGGCATCACCCGGGACTTTCATCTCAGCCCGCAGGCGCATCAAACGGTTGGGGTCGAGCGCTTCCACACGCCAAAAGTCAAGAGAATCACCCGGCCAGATTTCATCCGGATGACGGCGCCCACGCCGCAAGCCCACTCCGCCGACCAGCTTGTCAAGCCAGCCGCGAATCACCCAGGCCCAGTCCATGTAGAGCCAGCCGCGCTCCCCTCCCAGTCCCGTGTAAGCACGAAAAACCGCTTCAGGGGATACATCGACCACCATTTGCCGCTGCTCAATCATCAAACCCTCTTTCACTGTAAAAGTGTAAGGTTTGACGTCTCCAGCTGTTGTCACCAGCGCATCAGACCAGGATGTTTCTACGTTATCACGACTGATGCGCCGTAAAGCGAGATGTGTCGCCGTTTGGAAATCGATGGGTCTTATATTCGGGAAGAGTTTCTTTGCCAGGTCATCATGTACTACCAGCTTGGCGCGCAAGCCCTCGATCAGCGGCAATATAATGCGCCAGTGGATAGGTGTCACCATATGAATCCAGTAAGCGGAAAGGCGCGGCGCATAAAAGGGGGTAGGAATAAGGAAACGCTTCAACCCGCGCTCTTTTGCGTATGCAAACAGCATGTCAGCATAGGTCAGTCGCGTTGCGCCGCCAATCTCGATCATCTTGCCTTTGCTTTTTGGGGTTTCAAGCGCTTCCACCAGATATGAAAGCGCATCACGGATGGCAATCGGCTGCGCCATTGAGAAGAACCAGCGCGGACAGATAAACAAGAACTCTCGTTCAGACAGGTAACGAATCATCTCGAATAATACGCTGCCCGATCCAACGATCATACCGGCCCTGAATTCGGTCACTGGAATGCTGCCACTCGAACGCAAGATATAACCGGTCTCATGCCGGGCGCGCAGATACGGCGAAAGATAATCAGTGGTATCAACCAATTCGCCGAGGTAGATAATGCGTTTAATCCCCGCTTCTTCAGCCGCTTCAGCAAAATTGCGCGCCGCGGTCATATCGCGACGGGCATCCAATTTATCACCCTGAAAACCGTGGATTAAATAATACGCAACGGACACACCTTGCATCGCTGCTACGAGCGACCTTTTATCAAGCGCGTCACCTTTCACAACCTCAGCCTGCTCCCGCCATGGACGGCCCTCCAACCGTTCCGGATCCCGAGCCATGCAGCGGACCCGGTAACCCGCTTCGATCAGTCTCGGGGCCAATCTCCCACCGACATAACCGGTTGCACCTGTTACCAGAATCAAATCAGACTTTGCCATGCACTTCCCTTTTATCGAATTTCTCAAATTATACCTGCTTGAAGTTTAGGACGGTTTCATTGTACAATCGCCTGTAGGAACTCCTGTGGAGCAAACTCTCAACCGTCTACGCACTTTGCCGCTGTTCTGGCTCTCGCTGGCCTTTATCGTTGGAATTATTCTGGCCAGTGAAGTTTCGCTCACCTATGACATCTGGATAATCCTGGCGGGTATATTTCTCTTATTCGGGCTTCGTCCGCATAAGCCAGCCGAAATTTTACATCTTTCCACAAGAACGTACTTGATCATCGTACTATCGCTGGTTAGTTTCTGTTTGGGCGGATTCCGTTACCAACTGAATATCCCAACAATCGACGCTTTCCACATTGCCTGGTACAACGACCGAGAATACGATGTGCTCGTCACTGGCACACTGGACGCACCACCGGATTACCGCGATACGTATACCAATCTTTATGTAAAAGTTGAAGCTGTTGACACGGGTTCAGGGGATTTGCCTGTTGAAGGTTTGCTACTGGCACGAGTCTTCCCCAACGAGACTTATGAATACGGTGAACGTGTTCGCATCCGTGGGAAGCTGGTTACACCGCCTGAGAACGAAGAATTCTCTTATAGAGAGTATCTGGCCCGGCAAGGTATCCACTCCTACATGTCACGCACCGAGGTCACTCATCTGCCTGGTGATGGCGGCGACCCGGTCAAAAAAGCAATCTATGCCTTCAAAGACAAAGCATTCGAAAATATTTATCTCATATTCCCTGATCCAGAAGCCTCCCTTTTGGCGGGCATCTTATTAGGTGTAGATACTGGCCTCCCCAAAGATTTACAGCAGGCATTCAAGGATACCGGCACGGCACATATCATTGCCATCTCTGGATTCAACATTGCTATTATCGCCGGGCTGTTTTTCACGCTCTTCAGCCGCATACTTGGTCAAGTGCGCGGTTCCATTGCGGCTATTTTGGGGATAGCGCTTTACACTTTCCTGGTTGGCGCTGACGCAGCCGTCGTCCGTGCTGCCATCATGGGAGGCCTTTCTCTTACTATCCGCCAATTCGGGCGTCGCAACGATGGTTTGAGCGCCCTGATGTTATCCGCTGCTCTCATGGCCGCCTTCATGAATCCCAATATCCCCTGGGATGTTGGCTTCCAACTTTCCTTCTTTGCTACTCTGGGTCTTATCCTTTATGCTGAACCTTTTCAGGAATGGGCTGTCAGGATCATCACTCGCTATACATCACCGGGCGCCGCTCAAAAGCTGGCCACCCCTATCTCGGAATACTTCCTCTTCACCCTGGCCGCTCAACTCACCACTCTGCCTATCATGGCCTACCATTTCAAGCGTATTTCGCTGGTTTCGCTGATTGCCAATCCCTTCATCCTGCCTGTCCAACCCGCTGTGATGATTCTGGGCGGGATTGCTGTGCTGCTCAGCCTGATCTGGTTGCCACTGGGAGCGATTGCCGCTTTTAGCGCCTGGCCTTTCGTCGCTTACACCATTCGCCTGGTGGAACTGTTCGACCGCCTGCCAAACGGCGTCATTGTCTTGGGGAATCTCTCACTCTGGTTGGTCTTTCTCTTCTACATTGCGCTTCTCACCTGGACCTTTTTCCGCCACCGTTTAAAAAACCTTTTTACTGGCGAGCAGGCCAGTCTCCCTACTTTGCCTGCTGTTACAATTGTCACCGTTCTTACTGTGCTTGTCATGGTAACCTGGCGGGCTGTTTTCACCACTCCCGATGGACGACTTCACATCACCTTCCTGAATGTTGGCTCGGCGGATGCTATCCTGATCCAGACTCCCGGCGGGCAGAACCTGCTCATCAATGGCGGCCCTAGTGCCTCACTGCTCTCGGACGGGCTTGGCCGCCGCCTGCCGCCCCTCAACCGGCATTTGGACTGGCTGATCATCGCATCCACACAGGAAAACCAGCTATCTGGCCTGCCACGCGTGGTAGAGCGTATTCCCCCCTCCAATGTGTTATGGGCCGGTAATGTAGAGGCCTCTTTCTCCGCCCGCAACTTGGACGAGTGGTTCATTGACCAAAGCATCCCCATCACGCGCGCTGAGGCAGGCTCTGAATTGGATCTTGGAGAGGGCGCTTTCCTGCACATTCTCAATGTTAATTCGCGCGGCGCCATCTTGCTACTGGAATGGAATGAATTTCGGGCTTTGCTGCCAGTAGGAATGAACTTTACCGCCCTGGAAGAACTCAAGTATGGAGAAGATATCGAGTTGGTTTCTGCACTCTTATTAGGGGATTCCGGCTATGCACCGATCAATCCTCCCGGGTGGATCGCCAACTTGAATCCGCAACTCATTATCATAAGTGTTACTGCTGGTGACCCGGATGGCTTGCCACAAGAAGGAACGCTAGAGGCGATAAAGGATTATTCTCTCTTGCGTACCGATTACAATGGCTGGATCGAGGTCACAACGGATGGGGCGGAGATGTGGGTTGAAGTCGAGAAGCGGGCTCAAGACGCCATTAGAAGCGATACTGAAATCCAACCATAAACTGCATGAAAGAAAGCGAAAGGCTCTGTCAATCGACAGAGCCTTTCGCGCTACTAATTTGAACTTAGTTTTATGAAACGCCGGAGAGGCTGTCATTGATGGTGCTGAAGACGTTGCCAATGATCGGGCCAAGCAACATGAGGACCGCAATAACAA
>JAFGKO010000052.1 GCA_016928525.1 Anaerolineales bacterium
ATCGCTCTGCTAATTCCTGTACTGCAGGTTTATCTTTACTATTATGAGACAAAAAGACATCGTATTTATAGGGCATCGGGGTTTCATCCAATATAGTTTTATGATGCTTTTCGGTGCAGGTTGCATATTCGGGGTGTGAGCTTCCAGCCTCCGGGCTTGATGGCCTTGTCTCCTTTGATTTTAACAATGCGCGAGCTTTCTTTTTCCCATCATGGGTGATTACCCATCGATACCCAGTGTCATCAAAATGCTTGACTAACCTTTCACCCTCGAGATATCTACAGATTCTATCAATCACAGAGTATTCCAAAGACAGCGCTTCACGAATCTGTTCTACCTTTACAACACCTGAAACTGCGTTCTCTCCACCAACATCGTGAATATAAAGGAGCACAGCTAACTCTTGTTCATCCAAATTATTGTCCTCAGGAATTTCATCAGGAGGGAATTTGGGTTCAGGTATTTGATAACCATCGTTTCTCAGCAAGTCGCGAAGGCTGTAGCCGCTGATTTGAACTATTGCTGCTCCAATCGTCAAAACCGCAACAATAATCCCGACAATCCAGTAAATGAAGAATTGAATTTCGGGTTCAACTAAGAACCAGACTGCCAGTGATATAGCAATTATCAAGCCGATGATTATTGTTACCAAAATGACAACGCGTCTGATCGACATCGTCACCCAACTTTCTTACTTCCAATCAAAGTAGTTCTATCTTGGCCTCGTAACGGAGGCCTTCAAGCCGGGGTGGAAACCTCCCTGCAACAATTTTAGCCACGCAGGAATCATCTTCATAAGCAATCGGACATCTTGGGCGAGCTTTTAGGGGCAGATCTTTACAATCATCATCATTTATGGGCGTCCTTGGATAGGCCGTCATCAGACCGTCACAAATCCCGGCGACAAAGTTATCCAGGTCGCCATCCGAAGGTTCCGCATAAAGCCGAAGTGTAAGATGGACTCCTGCTTGTGCCAATGGCTTACCTCTCCTCGCCTGGCTGGCGGATTTACGCAGAGTTTTCAGACGTGGCATCTCAACCCCTTTTCGCCAAATCGAGTTGGCGCCGTCTTTCTTCGGTGGCAAACCTCCGATTGTAAAACTGACCCTCATCACACTCACCTCGTATGGTTACTCCAACCCCATAGCCCGGTAAGCGGCATTCACAGGATCTGAAAAGAAGATAATCTGCAGCTTATCTAGCACATCGCTAGGGATATCGGCAAAGTCTCGCTTGTTCTCTGAGGGGATTAAGACCCGTTTAGCGCCGTTATCCATGGAGAGTTGAAGCCGTTCGGCCAGGGTAGGGACTTTTAGCAGGCTCCCATGGATGCTCATCTCGCCCAGGACGACCAGTTGCTCCAGTGCGGGCTTATCGAGCAGCGCGCTGAGCATGGCGATGAAGAAGGCCACGCCGGTCTCACTGCCCTCTTTGGACTGCATCAAGTTGACGATCTGAACATGGAATTCGTACTCATTGGGATCTTTAGGAAGGCCGAGTTGCCGGTTATGGCCTTTTAGAAATGCATAAGCCGTAAGGATGGCATCGCGCATTGCACGAGAGGGTGCACCAGTAATTTTGGTGCTACCCTTGCCCTTGAGCGCTTGTGCTTCGATGCGAAAGATAGCATGGCGGCCTTGTTCCAGATCGGTCCCTACTGTGAAGACCACGCCCGGGTTAGACTGACCTGGTGGGATCAGACCGCCGCCGCCTTGTTCCGGTACTACTACAAATGTCTCCTGACGGGTTTCTTGATCCAGGTAAGAGAAGTTGACCGCCCAGTATTCCAGGCCGCCCATCTTCTTCAGTTGCTCCTTCACCCTGCGGCGGCCTTCCATAGCCAGTTCCAGGTATTCTTGCAATTCCTCTTTGGCGAAGTTCCCATCTGGGTGCAGCAGTTTGATCAATCCAGAGACGGTCTTGCGCACTGCGCGTACATCGCGCTGGTTGAGGTGACTCCCCAGGCTGAAATGACGATCAATGGCATCGCTATAGCTGATTTTCCGCATCTCGCGCCAAACTTCGGTGATGTAATCCACAACGAAACCATAATGATCGGTCAGGTATTCGGAGCGCATTTTGTCCAGATCCCAACCTGGTACGTAGTAATGAAGCCGGTCGATGAAGGCCATGTCCTGCAAGTGGGGGGACAGGGGCTGGAAGAGATGCGACGTTTTCAAAATACCGGCAATATCGGCATCGATGTTTCCGTTGAAAACGATGGAGGCGTCTGCGGGCACTTCTTCTTTTCCACGCGAGAAGCTACCTGACTCCATATAATCCTTCAAGATTTGAACACCATTCGGGTCTTTGAAACGCACGCCGGCAACCTCGTCAAATGCGACTACATCCCACAGCCCCACCAGGCCGATTCGCCCCGTGCCCAAATGGATAAAGAGTTGCGCCACGGTAGTTTGGCCGCCCGAGATCAAGATTGTATAGGGCGAGATCTCACGGAATACGAAGCTCTTTCCGGTGCCCCTCGGTCCCAACTCGATCAGGTTGAAGTTGCTTTCGATCATCGGGATCAACCGACTGAGCATCAGCAATTTCTTGCGGGTGGTGAAATCCGGATGGGTGGGCTCATAACCAATCGAACGTAATAATCCATCCATCCATTCATCGCGTGTGAACTGCGCTCGGCTCTCGATCAGGTCGCTGAAATCCGTGGTCGGTTGCTGGATGGGTTTCAAGTTCTCGATGATGAACGGGCGTGTCAGCCCACGATGCTGGAAGTCAGCGTCATAATTCAGGTTCAGGATGGCCCAAATGCCCCCAGCGAGCAGTTTGTCGTACTGTCGTACAATCCCCTCGGGGATGTTGACATACTTCACGCCCATGTTGGTCAATTCCGCCCAGTACTTGTCTTCTGTCTCAACCAGGCGAACTTTGACTTTGTCGATGATGCGGTGAGAACCGGCCTCGCGGGTCAATGATTTGATCTTCTCGCTCTCATCGGCGCGCACGTAGTTCTTGGATAGCGTCTCACGCACATATTCCAGGCCCTGGGCGATGACCTCAGGATCGATGGAAGAGCAGTACTTGCCAAGCAGGTATTCCAGAACATACACCGGCACATTGAAGCCTGTCTTGGTTTGGCGCACCAGGTCTTTGCGTACCACCCTACCCGGAAAGTGAGTGGTCAGCTTGAAATCCAAATCATCCATGATGGGAGTATCCATTCAGCCCTGCATCCTTCTCTAATCGAGCAGTTTCGTAATCTTACCTTCGCCAGCAATCACAACACCAGGTCCACATAACAAGTGGCTTTCACTTCGCTGAGCAGTTCCTCTGTGACGGCATCGCGGACGCGAACGGAGATTTTATCGCCGAATGCCAGGCCGCTATCTGGCGAGAGGCGCAGCGATTTTTCGACGATCTGGTGATGGATCTGTTCTTCCCACACTTCAGAGACGCGCTCCTGGTTATCAGTGCGGACGATTTCGATGTTGATCTCCCGTCCTCGGGTCCACATCTCCAGGCTTGTGGGAAGAAGTCGGATCTTGAAGATCGCGTTGCGGATTTCACTTCCTGAGACCAATTCCAAATTCACGCCGACGGGCTTTTCCATGACCGATTGTTTGATCGCGAGGCGAGCGGTGAGCAACTCGTGGAGAGAAATGCCGCCATGCATGTAGTTGTACGGCCCTGGCGTCATGAAGCAGCCAATCCCGCGAGGGAACCAGGCTACCAGGTGATCGCTATTGGAAACAGGCATCGCAGGTAGATCGGTTGGCGGCAGGCTCGCGCCGACCAGATAACGTTCCGCCTTCTTCAAGATCCCATCGACGCTCTTCACTTCAACCTTATCGGTCTCCTGGATATCCTCCCGCAGCAGGAAGCCGTGATCCGATCCCAGGATGATCTCATCGCAACCAGCCGCCAGCAAGCGGCGGATTGCCTGTTCCAACCTGCCCAGCAAGGCGTCGAAGGTGTGCCAGGCGACCGCCCCCGCGCCCTCTCCAATTGCGTCGATCTCAGTTGAAGAAATCACGATCCAGGCATGAGCGGAAGGTATATCCCTCAATGGCGTTTGCAGCCATTGCTCCAGATCGTAGCAGTGGACATTCCCCAGAGAGTTTTTTAACCAGGCCAGGCGGTTTGCCTTCTCCGCCAGGTTGATATCCTCGCCTGGAGCCTGGACGACCCATTTCCCAGCCCGGTAATCCACTTTGAAATTCGACCAGCCGGGCAGCAGGGCCGCCATGCCCAGCGGTGTCACCGAGGGTAGCGGGCCGAGGCCAAAGCCAGCCGTCACTTGCGACCCGGGCGGCAAGCGCCCGGCAAGTTCCTGGCCAAGCTCGTAACGCAAACCGTCGATCAGGAGCAAGGCTTTTCTGGCTCCCTGTTCGTGTGATAGAGTATTCCAGTAATCGCTCAACCCGAGCAATCCGCTGGACGGCGGCCACCTGCCGGATTGGGTCAGCAGGTCAACAAAACGCTGGTTGAGCGCCTCCAGGTAATCTTGATAAATGCGTTGGGACCACTTCAGGGCTGCATCCAGGTGGCCCAGACCCTGGTCCAACCCGGCCCGGAAATGGCGATAGGCCTGATCTACTTGCCACCAGGCTTCTGTGTAACTTTGGATAAGATGGGAGATCGTCTCGTGCTTCGCGATGCCCGTCTGGATATCTGCCGCGCCGATGATCACCTCTGCCATTTGCGCCAGGGTGGACCAGCCGGCCAGGCTGCCCTGGCGTGACCAAAAGCCCTGGGCGCGCTGCTTGAAACTCGTTTGCCGGGCGCGGCAATACGCGATCGCCTGGGTTTTGTCGCTGATCTCGTCCAGTTGCTTGCAGGCTTCTTCCCACAGCGCTTTTTCGACGTTCAACAGGGCGCTGGACACCGGCGGGTGTGAAACGTCACGCACCCAGTCGGCCAGGGAGTACTGGGCGTCGATAGCTTTGGCGCGCCTTGCAAAGGAATCCTTATACATCTCGTCGCGCAGCCACTTTCCCAGGAAGGTCTGGCAACGATCCCAGTGGACGGGTTTGGGCAAGGCGCTCTTGAAGGGGAAATCAGCTGGCTTGCCCGTAGCCAGGTAGAGATCGACCAGGCACAGGATACCCGTGAAACGGTCCGCCCAGGCTTCTCCCTCGCCAGGCTCTGGCAAAGGCGCGCCAAATTGGCTTTTGAACAAATCCAGGAACGGGACGGCGACCTGGCGCGCTTCCAGGTCCGCCATCGTTCGCGCCGGAGAGGCCAGTAGTTGCAACAGGAGATCTTCGAAATCCGGGATCAAGCGGGCCAGGGCGGTATCCAGGTTGACGATCTGCTTCCAGAAAGCCTCGCCCTTACCGACGGAGGCTACCGCCAGGGCAGGAAGCAAAGGCCGCAGGGAACGGATCACGCCGGGTGTTTCTGGCAGAGTGATGCCATAATCATACAATACGGTTTCAATCGAACTCTCGAACAGCTTGGAGGTGTAGAAGAACGGTCGCAGGTACACTGCCTCACTTTTGTCCAGCGGCAGATAGACAACCATCTGTTCTCCTGGGGAGCGGTTGACCAACCGGTAGCGCAGAGCGAGTTGGCCGCCCTGGAAAATGATCAATGCAAGGTGGGGTTTGAGATAATGCAGCAACCCTTCCCAGTCGCGCTGCGGGTCGAACCACAGGATCGTGTCATGTTCAGGACTTTGTTCGAAATAGGTTCTGAATCGGTCAACCAGGTGTTCTACCAACATGAGGCTGTCGCAATCCTTCCCTATTCTAAGCTATTCTGATAGGCGGTGCCCAGCAACTCTACCAGCAGTTCCTGGTGCGCTTTGACTTCTGGCTCTGTCAAGCGGATGCGGTAACGTCCGTTACGCTTATCGTAATCCATCACATCCAGGCCGGTGCCGGTCAATTTTTGCTCTAGAGCGTCGGAAGGAGCCAGGCGTACCTCCAGGCGCAGGTAGTTCTTCTTGGGTTTGAAAATGGCAAAATTGTTGGGTTGTTCGTTTTTCGCCAGGCCGATATAGAACTTGTTGTATTTTAGATATAGATCTGCATCGAATGTGCGGATCATCTCGATCAATTTGTCGGCCAGGGCGACGGTCTTTTTCGTACCTCGATTTTCCCAGTAAACCCGATCGGCAGTTTCACGCACTTCTTCATCCTCGTCCACCAGCCCCAGGGGCAATTGATCGACCACTTTGGTGAACACCAGGGCGACTTGATCGCCCAGCGAAAGCACGTTCATCTGGATGGCGATCAAGGGTATGAAGCCGTTGAACAGGCTGATGACGTTCAAGAAGCGACTGGTGATGTCTTCGGCGACGATCACGGCGGTATGATCGTACTGCGGGTAGCGCCGGCGCTCGATATCCCAGTACTCGATGGTGCGGATGATGTGGCTTTCATCGCTGGCGCCAAGCTGCACCTCGACCTCGTAACGCTGGTTGGTGTCCGGATCTTGCAGCAACAGATCGAGCCGCCCGGCGCGCGGTTGGGGGCGCTCGCGATCTTTCAGAATAAGGTCTCCCAGGCCCAGGATTGATGGATCCTCGGCGATCCTTTCCTGCACCCACAACTCGTTCAACTCGGGGATGTTTTTTAGCCAGATGCGTTCGGGCTTGATATATTTCATTACATTTTCCTCAAATGATCACTACACAACCTTCTTGGCCGGCAGCAGCCCGGCCTCCTGGATTGGCAGCAGATTGACCCTGACGCCGTCATCGATATCCGGGTCGTAAGGCGGCTTGCCTTCCCGGTAAGGGCCGTTGGCCCACTCGGGCAGGTCCACTTTGACTGTGCCCTGGATGACTGCATCCAGCCGCTGGTTGCAATCTTTGAGATCCTCCATCTCATCCTCCAGGTCGGCGATGCGCTTGGCCGGCGCGTCGTTCTGGCGGGCGGCGTTCAGGCGGGTGCGCACCGCTTCCATCTGTGGCCACAGGTAGAGCGACTGCACCTTGGGCAGCGTATCCCGGTTCAGGCGGTGGTAATCTAGCATCACGGCGAAGTGGCCCTTGGGGCTGGTCAGCTGCCACAAGATGGGGCGGTTCTTGTAGAGCTTGACGTGGAATGGATAGAAGAAGTAGCGCTGCAGCCAATCCTCAAGGGGCCTACCAAGATATTTTGCTGAATCTTGCTCGAAATGATATGCAGTTTCAGCGTCAAATTGCTCTTCTATTTGGATACGGACACGATCTATTAAGTGGGCTTCTTGTCCTGAGCTACCAACTATTGGAATAATACCATCTGGGTCTATTCGCAAAGCCTGTAAAACAAAGTAGGAAAAAAAGCGGCGTACATGCTCGCTCCCCTTTTCAGATTTTGTTTTATTTTCCATTATAGACCAAACGGTCTCAGGCGGGCGATCTCTGTTCATTCCCTCAACTATGGGTCTGTCGGTTGAGCTTGCACCGAATAAGCTATATACAATGTCGTCGATTTTTTTTTGTAGTTTAGATAGATGCTCATCTAAAGCTTTTTCAGTCATGTGCAGGAAACTCACTAAATCCTCGAATTCAATAACATGATCTGGTGTATCGGAGAGGAATGTTTCAGCATCACCGAGAATTAATAACAGAGATTTTATTCCATTGTCGTTCTGAAGAGAAAAAGCTTGCGTTAATTGTAAGATCCATGGTAATGTGAATCTTGTGCATATTTCGTTCCCTGTATCCCAATGGCGTTTTATTTCATGGATCATTTTTGAATTGCTTACTAGACTTTTCTCTCGATTTTGATCAGGATAAACCATTGGGACATTTGCAACATGGCCTGCTTGGTAATGGCGGCCTGGGTTTATTACATTCAGAATATAATTCAATAAATTTGAATTCAATATGGCTAATATAACCCATCGGTTATACTTATCTTTAGGAAACAATCCTTGACCTTGTACAGAGAAAATTATTCCAGAGGGCAATTGCTGAGCACTGAAGGCGATGCTACTGATGTTAATGTATGTTATCCCATCATGAAAATAGTAATCCTCATTTTGTGGTCTTGATCTGATTTTTCCAGACGGATCAGCAAAATGTTTGATTCTATCCCCGTTATTTTCCCAGTCAACTACCAAGTTGAAATCAAGGTAGTATCTGCAATAACTTCCCCCCTTAGCAAAAGGTTGCCATCTTTTACCATTACCCATATTTAGTGGATTAACTTCCCAAAAATAGTGGACGAATAGTTCGTCGCTTCCCGTTTGAAGCCCCACCTTAGTCATTGCGAAAGTTGGCTGTAGTCGCTTTTCTTTTTCGAATAAGTTTCTTATTCCCTTTGGCACCCAGTACGCTATCGGTGATGCAGGAAGGCGATGGAATTCATTCATTGAGGCAATGAAACACCCAGATAAATCATTTGCTAGTATTTCCCTATAACTTAATTCCTGGTCATCGACTTCATCGAGTTTAAAAAATACTCCAATATCCGTAGTTTGTTTGGAGAGCTCTATTACTGTTGCAGTTGTTTCAACAGCTGCATCGTCAAGTACTCCACCACCCAAATCTATCGATGTACGGATTACCTTATCGTTTATCAACACTTCTTCACGTAAACTACGGAATGAAGATAAATAGAAGAATGTTCTAGAAACTAATGTTCCAACATATCCATTTGACCTGAGCAACTCGATGGCTCTCTCGATAAACGCGGCATATAGATCATTTTGGGTGTGAGGAAACGTTTGCTTTAAGTAACCTTTAGCAAATTGAGTAGTATTTCCATATGGGGGGTTCATTACCACAACAGCATATTCCCCCATCAAAACATCTAGCAGCCTTACGGCTTTATCGGCCTCAGTGGCAAACAATTGGGCGTTTATATCATGCTCGTCCAGTGCCTGGCGGGCGAAGGCGCGCAGGTCGTCGCGCAGCTCTTGCAGGGTCAGGTGCGGGGTCAGGCTGGCGGCCTGCTCCTCGGGTAGCAGCTCGGCCAGGCGCATCTGGCGCGCTGGCGGCTCGAAGCCGGGCAGCGCGCGCTGGCGCTGGGTATCCCAATCGCCTGCTACGGCGGCGTGCCCGGCTTTGGCCAGCAGTGCCTTCAGGCGCTCCTCGACGCGCAGCAGGCTGCCCACCTGGGAGACCTGGTCCATGTCGTCTAGCACCTGGGCGAAGGCGCGCTGTACGACTTTATCGTGGGTGTAGCGCTCCAGGAATTTGCGCTTGATGCCGCTGTCCGGCAGCGTGGCGTCGGCCACCACCAGGTTGACCTGGCGCACCCTGGCCTGCGGGCGCATGGTGCGGGCTTTCATGAACAGGCTCAGGGCGGCCAACTGCACGGCGCGGCGGTCGATATCCACCCCGAACAGGTTGTATTCCAGGATAGCGCTGGGGATGCGCGCGTCGTCGATCTGCACCTCGCCCCACTCGCGCGCATCGCGGTAGATGGCCTCGAAGACTTCCATGGCGTAGTGCCCGAAATGCATCGTGCCGCAGGCCGGGTCGAGCAGCTTGAGCTGCGTGACCGGTTTCGGCTCGCGGCGCGGCTCGGCCTGGGGGTTGTTGAGCGGCGAATCGGGATCCAGTATGAACCGGTTTTCCGGATCCTGCTCTCCCTCTTCGACAGGTAACGGCTCCGGCACCAGGTAGTCGCATTTGGTGCGCACGCGCGGCGAGTCGGGGTGCATCTCCAGCCACAGGCGGCCCAGGGTGTTGTCAACCAGGAATTTGACCACCCAGCGCGGGGTGAAGAACTGGTTGATGACCGCCACATCGTGGGGCGTCTTGGGCTTGCCGCGCTTGCGTACTGCGACCTTTTCCTCGGCGTTGTAGAACTGGTAGATCCAGCCGATGATCTCGTCCTCTTTCCAGGCGGGTTCCTCCAGGGCGTTGATTTTCTCGATGCAACCCTTGAGCACCGGGTAGCGCGGCCAGACCAGGCTGTAATCGTCGTCGGGGTCGAACAGGTAGCCGATCAGCTCTCGATCTACCCGGCGGCAGGCTTCCGCCAGGCAGGCTGGCAGAGCGTCATCGGCGGCGCGCGCCTCGTGCGGATGGTCGTCGCGATAATCGCGATGGAATTTGCTGCGCCCGCCATAGATCTGGCGGGTGGTGATCACCTCGTCGATGATGCCGCGCGCCTCCAGGCATTTCAAGCCCACCAGACGGTTCAGGAAGGTAAAGGCCGACTCGCGGATATAATCCTGGGAGGCCTGCGGCAGCGTGCGCCTCTCCTGCAGACTCTGGCGGATCACGGTCGTGATCCGCTTCCAGACCTGGCGGTCGGCCTCGTCAGCCAGGCGCTCGGGCGGGCTTTCCAACGACCACTTACGGTCCGTGAAAACGCCATAGCGCTTGAGAGCGATCTCCAGCTCGGCTTCCAGGCTGTGGCGTAGGTCCAGGACCAGGCTCTTGATGGCAGATTTGGTTTGGGAATCCATTATTCAACCTGCGCTTCTTTGAGTTCTTTATCTTGGGCGGCCATGAACATGGGCTTAAGATGGTTCATCATTGCCTGGATGGCCTTGGGATCTCTCGTCAAGGTGCCGAACTCCACCCGGTTTCCCCAATCCTTGCGCCCGGCGAATGACAGCCAGTTGTAACTGGTTGTCACCATAAACGTCACATCGCATATGATGATCTTGGCGTGGTTATCTTCCAGCCGGAACAGCTGAAGATTCTTACCACCTTTACCTTTTTGAAGATTTTGTAGTAGTTTTAATGTTCGAATTTCCTGGTGGTCTGACTCGCCAAACCCATATCCAATCAAGACCGTCACATTACGAGCGATAGCTTCTGCAATTAGATCGCGCAACTCACGATTCACCGCGGTAGGAGTCATCCAGGGCGATACGATGATGACTTGTTTTTTAGCCTGGCGTAAAGCCTGTAATAGCATGGGGCGGTGTTCGGTCATCGAAAGCACTTGCAAAGTGGGAGCGGCTTCATCCAGATCTTTGATCTGTTCTCTTAGGTGTTCAATCTCAAGCTCCAATAGGTGCTGATTCTGTAGGGCCTGGTTTGTATCCTCTTCGGTAATGGAAGCGTGCGCCACTTCCTGAGTCTGCTCGATTTGTTGCTCGATCTTGGCAATGTTCTGTTCAATCCTGGGGATCTCGACTGCCTTTCGCACAGCAGCTTGGTATAGCTCGGGGTCGATGATCTCTTGAACCGGATCCTTAGAAAACTCTGGGCCACGCTTTGGCTCGGCGCGAAGCGCACGTATACCTTCCTGTTCCATTTTGAGCAGAGCCACTTCGTGACGCGAGGAGCGTTCGACCCCGTCATAGACATGCACGATCACATCGCCGGAAGACCGGTTGACGTACTGCAGGACGCGCATCGGGCGGTAGCCAATGTGCCAGTTTTCAACCTCCAGCACATCCAGTAATTCCTTGTTCTGCTGGACCTGGCTCAACGAGCGCTTGACTTCCTTCCACACCCGCCTGAGGGATACGATCTCAACCTGGTCATAATGCGGCACTTCCATATAGGTCTGTACCTGGAACCAATCCGATTCAGTGGCGTTCTTCCCCGTAAACAAATGACGGTCCGGGTAATACTCGCTGGTCAACGCGTCGATACAAAAGGTGAAAGTCTCCTCCTCGGGGCGTAGAAACACCAGTTTTCGCAGGATTTCGCGGCCCTTGGTGGTGATGTTGAGCACTTCCCGGCGCTTCTTCTCCCCTTCCAGCCCGATGATCGTCACGTAACCCTCGCGCTGCAAGCGTTCCAGGGCGTCATAGGTGATGGCGTGTTCCAGGCCATAGATGCCGCTGATATCCTTGACGGTGTTGACCTTAGCCTCCATGGCGTGCAGCACGAACCGGTCAATCGCCGGCAAGGGCTGCTCCACCTGCATGAGCGTTCGCAGGTAGACCTTATAGGAGGGCATGGCCGCCTCGTACCAGTCTGTCAGGATATAACCGGGGTGGTCATTTTCGTGTTGTTGTGCTAACTTATCAACGTCCATGGCGCAAGGCCTCCAGTGCACAGTCCGCCGGATGATGGCGGATATGGTGGATGACAGCAAAGAATGGGTTGGAGCGTCCCCCAGCGAATTCGATATCCTCGTCGCCAACGATGATCAATAGCTCGCGGGCCCTGGAGAGGGCCACGTTCAGACGTCGCTCGTCTTGCAGAAAGCCGATCTTGCCTTGTGGATTGCTACGCACCACGCTGTAGATGATAATATCCCGCTCGCGACCCTGGTAAGCGTCTACCGTGTCAACCTCAACATCCTGGATATGCGGCCAGCGGGCGCGCCCCGCGGATACTTTTTGCCGGATAGCAGCTTTTTGCGCCAGGTATCCGGTAATCACCCCCACCGTTTTATCGAAGATCCCCGCGCTGGTATAGCTGGCTTCGATCTGATCCAAAAGCGCCAGCACAGAATCGACCTCGGCCTGGTTCATGCGACTGTAGCCGGACCTGACCTCGCTATGTTCGGGAAGTTTCTTGGTCGAATACCACACCACGGAGCGCGGGCACCACTCAAGCATGTGCTGGCGCTCTTGCTCCTGAACGCCATTCTGCAAGCCCACATCAGAATAGAAGCATTCGCCGATCAACGTGCCGATGGCAGGGTGCATGCGGTATTGGATGGTCAATGGCAGCTTCACGTTCTTCTGCGCGCCTTCTATCAATTCCTGGAACAGGCTGGTTTGTAGCATTTCACGGTGGACGCCATCAGCTTTCTGGATGGCTTCATCCAGGTCGCGGCCAATAGTGGGGGGCAACTGGCGATGATCGCCGACCAGCACCATCTTGCGCCCGCGCACCAGGGGCACCAGCAGCTCGGGATGGGTAGCTTTCCCGGCCTCATCGACGATCACCCAATCGAACTCCAGGTCACTGACATCGCCCTTAGCGGCTACGCCGATGCAGGTGGCCCCGACCACTTTGCAGCGGCTAAGATAGGCGGAAGCGAAATCGCGATAATTCTTGCCAACCTGCTGTTTCCATTCGTCAACCAGGCGGCGGATGCGACCCAATTTCGCCATCTCCTCCTTTTGATGGATGTAGTTGCGGTCAATGAACCCACGCAAGTCTTCTAATGTAGTATAAGAGATTTTGTATTCTGATTGCAAGAACTCATTCACCAGGCTGATCCCGGACTCGATCTCGTTGGCATACCTGTCGATCTCTGTTTGCAAGATCTTGATCTTCTCAAGAGTTTCTGAGCGCAGGAAACTGATCCCCGCCACCTGGTTGGCCTGATCCAGGAAAGCGGTCGCCCAGTCCAGGTAGTCGTTCTGGAAGGTGCTGATCATCCTGCGCAGGTCTTCGTCCCCTGGCGCCGCCTCGGCCAGGATGCTCTCGGCTTGTTGCCTGAGCTGCTGGGCGCGGTTGATGGTGTTCTCCAGCGATTCGTACTCGCGGTTCAACTCACCCAGCTTCTTCTGTGCCTCTTGGATTTCTGCCTCGCGCTGTTGCAGGCGGACCTCAATATCCTGGCACTCGTCCAGCACGCCCAACGCTTCGCTCAGCTTTTTACCTCCCGAGGCTTTCTCCTCTAAATCGGTGAAGTAATCATCGCTGCGCTGGATCACCTTTTCTCGCCAGTTCTGCAACTGGCGGTCCAACAGTAATCCCTCCGTGGTGCCGGCTTTCTCCTCCCTACCCACGCGCACCACATACTCGCTCAGGCCCGGGCGCAACTCAACGATTTTATCCAGAGCGTTATTGACGGCGACATTGGACTGCGAGGTGACCAGGATGCGGGCGTGTTCCTGGCGCTCGATGATCTGGAGCACCAATTCAGCGATGACCGAAGTTTTTCCCGTGCCTGGCGGCCCCTGAACCAGGAACATATCACGGGTTGCCAGGGCCCTTTGCACCGCTTTTCGTTGAGATTCGTCCAATTCCGCCTGGAACCACATATCCACTACGCTGGGGTTGTCGATACATAAAGTCCCTGGGTCTGAGAGGATATCCGGCAAATTGGGATTGACCGTCTCACGGAAGCGCAAGCGTTTCATCGCCTTTTGCTGGCGGAAAAGCACCGCTTCGACCTGGCTTTTATCCAGAGTGACCAGGCCGGAATCTTTAAATTTGCTTGTGTCGATGTTGCGCACCAGGCCAAACTTGAGGATATTGCCTGTCAGGTCCTCGTAATACCCTACAGGATGTTGCCGGCCATCATCGCCCGTCATGCACAACAAATCATCCTCGCTAAGACCGAACGCATCTTCTTCTGGGGACTCTCGCAGGAATAGCTTGAGGGATGCGCCTGCATCACTCTCTTCCCATTCGGCATAACGCAGTTGGAATTCTCTCAACAACCTCTGTTGTTGATCCAGAAGATCCTGCCACATTTTAAAGCGACCTTTATCTTCCAGATCGGCTTGCGTGACCTGCTGGCGCTTTTCCGTGTGAGCATCAATAGCCGATGCCAGGGGCTTGATATTGGCGAAGGGTGGGACTTTCGCATTGGTGTCTATGTGCAAGCGAGTCAGGATTTTGTAGCCATGCTCGCGATCGATCGATAAATCCGCCGGGTCGCGTAGGCCGATCCCGATGATGACAAAGTGTCGCGAAGGTGTTGTATGGCTGTCAGGCACACACCATAAACGCATCTGGGAGGTGGTCAGACGATAGACCATGCCATCGCCATCACGAGCAGGTTCAGCCCACCCATAAACACTGCGTTCGAATTCCTTGTTCAAAAAATGGGTGGCAATATAATCTTTGGGTAAATCGATGAATCCAACCTCGTGGAGCGTGCTGATGGCTTTATTGGTCAAACACAGGTAATAGATCTCCTCCGCCTGAACCTTGCGCAAGACATATTCCAGGGTGCGCTTGACCTCCGAAAAGACGGTGAAGTTCACCTCCGGGGTCAACCCCGCCAGTTGTTCGAATTCCTGGCGAATCTCTTCGGGCAACGCCTGGATGGCTCGCCGCACTTCTGATAGTGTGGGGTCCATCTTCCTGCACAGCAATTCGGTGGCGATTTCGCCAAAACTGCGGATATCTGCAGCCTCATCCAACTCGAAGCTGCCTTGATCGACTGCACCCGTGCGGCCTTCGAGCATATCGATCAAGTTTTGTAATCCGGCGTTCGAGACCAGGATCTCGTGATGCAAAGGGTTGGTGAGCAGGATGCAGCCGCTACGCAAGCCGCCATGGGCGATGTCGCGGGCGTGCAGATCGTGGAGAAAACCAGCCAATGCTAGCAGGAACTCGCAGGACCATTTCAAGGATGGCTCCATCTGGGTAATGTACTTGCCCAATGGATGGGCGGCCGCTTTTCCGGCGCCGCCATACGGATAAACGAAGTAGTAGCAATTGTTGCGTGAATCGTAACCGTAGTCACACATGGATAAATAGGCGGGATGGTTATAGAGCATCAACTCATTCGCCCGCCGGAACACAATTTGGTGGACAAGCTCGCTGGCCTTTGGCGTATTCACTATATAAACTTGCACAAATTCATCGAGGCCAGCCTGTAGATCCTGAGCGAGATAAGCTTCGCCCATATCTATGTTGACCAGTTCTGTTTGGAGAACGTAGCGGTTGTCGATGGTTTTGCTCATATATATACGCTCTAATCTGCAGCATCACAGGCGATCCGAAAACCAACGTTCGCCAGGCGCAAGTCCGTTTGCACCGCGTTGCGCCAGGCGCAGCGCGCCATTAACGGGCCTTCATCGTAAGCGCCGCCGCGCGCCACACGTTTCCCTTCCATCGCCCGGCTCTCTCTCCCATCCTCCGGGTTATATGGATAGGGCATATAAAGACTGTTGGTCCATTCCCAGACATTGCCAGCCATATCTACAATGCCAAAGGGACTATCGCCCTGAGGCGAGAAGCGTCCTACCGGGCTGGTTTGCAAACGCAAATCCCCGTGCACATCCACATTGCAGTTGCTTTCTGCAAACTGATCCCCCCATGGATAGAGCCTAGCTTTGCCCGATATCGTCTCCCAACTGGCAGCTTTTTCCCATTGAGCTTCGGAGGGTAAACGAATCTCATAGCCACTTACTTTACTCAACCAACGGCAATACTCTAACGCATCCTGCCAGGATATCAACACGACAGGATGATCGTTCAAGCCGCGCGGGTAGGCGCGCAAATTTAGGTCCCAGTTATAGCGCTGAGCGAAACGCATCGGGTTGTTCGGCACAGAGTAATCCGGATTGTCCTCGATAAAGCGCTGGTAATCGGCATGGGTCACTGGTGTACGCGCGATACAGAATGCTCCCAGCTTGATCTCATGGCCAGGGCGGCAAGCGGCTTTGAGTTGTGGATCGTCCGTGCCGATTGTGAATCTTCCCTGAGGGATATAGATCAGTTCTTGATCCAAGATCTTTAGGCTCGAAGTCGGCTGAGACCGGGCTGTGCGTCTGCGAGTTGGGACAACAGGCGCCTCAATGCTTTCGGGTTGTAGCGCCGCCAACATTTCGTCGGCTGACTGGAAACGGTCGTTAGGATGTAAGGAAAGCGCCTTCATTACAGCCATTGCCAGGAATTTTGGAACCTCCGGATTCTTTTCCTGAATCGATATTAGCCTTTCATTTAGCACCCGCATGCGAACATCAGTAGGCGACAGCAATGTAAGAGCGTAATACAGTGTTGCCCCAAGCCCATAAACATCTGAATAGAAGTTCGTTCGGAAACCATCCGAATGTAGTTTCTGCACATATTCAAGAACCGAGGGCGTCGGCTGCAGGTTTTGCTCGGGATATTGTTCGATGGGTGAGTAGTTTTGTGTGACAGCCTGGGCGGCAGTGCGCGTCTGGCTTTCATCCAATCGTCGGGCAATGCCGAAATCCAATAATACCGCCTTATTTTCAGGAGTGATGCAGATATTATGGGGTTTGATGTCGCGATGAATGATAGGGGGCGTCTGAGTATGCATGTGGACCATTGCAGCTAAGATTTCTTTAGCCCACTTCAACACATCGTGGATTTCAAAGGGGGCATCACGCCCAGCAGCCAGACGGTTTAAAGTTGTCCCTTCAATAAATTGCATCACTATGAAAGGGCTCTCCTCGTCGAAAAATATATCGTAGACAACCGGGAGATTCGTATGCTGGAGGTTGGCTAGAATCTGGGCTTCACGCTCGAATTGTACTTTGCTGATTGTGCTACGGGACAAAATCTCCTTAATCACGCATTGGCGGTTAAGACGCGTATCCAGAACCAAATGCGCAGCGCCCATCCCGCCCTCACCGAGCGGGCGGATGACTTCATAGCGATCTTGGATGCGCAGGCCTTCTTGCAGGTTCATATCTTTACCAGTCGAGGTGCACTTCTAATCCTTACTTGAGCAAATCAAGCCACTTCTGAACCTCAGCCATGGTTTCTGGGCGTTCAGATCTACGCTCGGCCAGCATCATTTGTAAGATTTCCTTACCCTCGTCCGATATAGGAGCTATATCGATGCGCGCACGATCAATCACTACACCCGCTCCTGGCCGAAAGAGCATATCGTACCAGATGGCGCCCAGAGAGAAGATATCGGCGCGCTGGTCGATGTCACTGGCATTGAAGGCTTGCTCCGGTGAGACGTGCCTGCCGGTTACCAATTGCACACCGGTCTGGGCTAGGGTGTTACTGATGGTAGGCACCTTGGCGAAATCGAAGTCGCCCACTTTGACCTGGCCGCCGGGTGATAGATAAACACTGGTGGGTGACAGGTTGCGGTGGAAAATGCCATTGGAATGACAATGCGCCAGGCCAGTCGCAATGCCGTTCAAGATGCGCAATTGTTCTTCCAGAGAGATGGGGTTGGCAGCAATGCGATCCTCCAGAGTTTGGTCGCCGGCGTACTCCAGAATCAGATAATAACGCTCGTCTGAGCTGTCATCCCGGCGAAACTGGAAAGGCATCACCAAATTTGGGTGCGAGCCTGCATTTACCAGTGCCGCCATGTCGCGCTTGAATCGTGTAACTGCCTCCTCCAATTCGCGGGCGGAGCCAATGACAGGCACATCATATTGCTTGATGCGCACCTTACGCCCTGTAAGCATAAGATCTTCAGCGATCAACTCTACGAAATGATCATGGGCATGTTCTTCTCTAACCCGGTAGCCGGCTATCTGTCGCTCTGCACTGCTGACATGGCTATCCAGGACAATATTTCTCAGACGGTGAATTTCACTGCTACTGATCTTTGGGGAATCAGGGTAGAAAACATAATCGCGTCCGGTCAAAGCCTCGACTAAGCTCTCATGCAAGCCAAACACTTTGTGGGCTAACGGATCGCTAAGCGAGAGAGCGCCAATGCCCTTAGAGAGCACAACCAGGCCAACTACGCTCACATGACTCCAGCCTCTCTCAGCGATGAAGCCATGCATCTGTTTGGTCTTCTGCTCAATGATCGGGATCGGGCTGGGGCGGATTTCTCCACTGCTGTGTCGCCAATTGATTTGGTCGCCGCTGATTGCACCATACCAATGCTTCACTTCGACCAGGTAGATGCCGTTATTGTTGAGCACCACCAGATCGATTTCCTGTGTTCCAGTTGGGTTCGGCAAGTGATAGTTCACCAGGATTACCCCGCTGGTCAGTTGGTGGCGCAAGTAGTTTACAGTCAGGGTCTCCCCTATGTGAGGGTTTGGATGGCAATGAATGACTTCGATGCTCATGGTTACTCAACCTCTTTCAAAAGATGTAATCCATAGTTCCATTATCTTGAGACTTGAACCGGTTACCCCAGGATTACGCGTTTGCCTTCATCCAGCATTGTTTTCACCGCTCCGCGCAGCTCATCCAGGGCGGCTTCCAGATCCTCTTCAGAGTTGATATCCCGGGTATGGATGGCTGTGTGTAAACGCAGTATCTCGTAAGCAGGTTTGTCTGGCCCTTGCTCGTCAGGTTGTTGGTGCAGATCGATCAGCCGCACTTTCTCCTCCTGGGCCGATTGGGTCTGGTAGTACAGGGTTTCCAATCCCGTGCTACAGGTTGTGCAAGCTAATCCATCCAGGGACCAACCCACTGGCCCTTCGCATAATCGGTTTTCTAACGCTTCAGTGGTCACATCCAGCGCTTCAAGCTCCGCCTTCACTTGGGCGTAAGCTTCAAAACGCGCCTGATGTTGGATTTCATAGGCCGCCTGGTAGCTTTGTAATAGGGGCTGCATGTTCTGGTAGTAGATTGCCCACTTCTCGACAATTTCTTTGCGTTTCTCTATCGCCTCCATCTCATCCAGCCAGCTCTTTACCTGCGAATCAGCCAGTTGTGGGATAACGCTGCTGGCTCTGTGAACGGCGGATTTTAAGGACTGGGCGCGTCCATAATCGTTCTGACGCTTGGCGTCGATAAAATCTTGCAATTGCCCCTGGTAGTTTTTGAGTGCCTTGACCTTTTCCGCTTTCCCCAGAAATGTCTTCAAGCGGCGGTCTGCCTGGGGCGTGTCGAGGATCTCCTGTATCAGCGCTTGACCTTCCAAAAGGACGGGCTTGACCGGCAGTTTGCGCTCCTGGACCAGGATGCTTTGGGCGGTGTTCTGATCGTTCACCTTCTCCAGTTCCTCTTCCAACGCGCTGGCCATGATATTGACCGTGTCTGGCTCCATGCGGTGGAAGATGCGGTCGATGGCCTTCTGCACTTCGCGACGCTCGTTGGGGGTCAGGCCTTCCTGCGGATCGTAGATGAATTCCGTCTTGCGAAAGCTATTCGCTTTAGTCAGCAATTCCTGCGCCCTGGTGACTTTGAAATCGTGATAAGGTCTACCTTCGAACTTCAGGCTGATCACACCAGCGCGGAAAAGCGCTGCCAATACGATGCGCACCAGGATCGGGTCCCAGCCGTAAGGCACTTTTTCGAAGAAATCAGCCAGGTTTTTCCCATCGCTGGGGTCGCCAGCGCGAGCGCGCAGGCGCAACTCTTCTAGCATCTCGTTGACCACCGGCGCATGACGATTGATGCGGTACGCATCATCGAACAGGCTGAGGTCGGTTTCGACGTCCGTCAGTTGCGCTTCATTCACTGTCAAGAGGCGCTCTATATTCTTCTCATCCACGCGTACCGCCGCAGGTTCGAAGCGAGTGTAGACATGCGGGATTACCTGAGAAACCTCCCGAGTGAAGACTGTGTTCAAATTGGTAGTCCGTCCCTCCAGCTCCTTAACCTCTCCATCGTAGATAATTGTTCCGTTAAGTAGACTGCCACGCAGCAGAGTTTGGACCTTGCCCCGGCTGATGTCAACATCCCTTTGTTTCTGGAAAAGGATGCTTTCTTCTTCAGGGCTTTTATCCTGGCGAGACATACGACGCGAAACGACTGCCTCGGTTTGGATTAATTTCCCCAGCTCACGGTAGAGTTCATCCGCCTGGGCTGGGAACCAATACAATGTGCGATTATCTCCAAAGCTGCGCTGTAGAACTTCCTCCCTGGTCAAATCTGTAGCGGAAACATAGATCGGTGAATACACCTGCAAGGTGATCTCGCCTTTATCGTAGATCACGTCATCATCGCCGCGCACGACAGTATCAAAGCGTCTTATATTTTGATAGTTAAGCCGGCCGATATCCAGCACGGTCTTGAAATACTTCTTGATTTCGCGCCGGCGGTCGTTGATCGTGACGTTAACCGCGGCGATATTCATCTCTATATCCTTCTTGACGCCGGAAAGGAACTCGTATTTCCCATCACGCTCAACAACGTAATGACCTTTGTTTAGCGCCTCCAACCCATCCCGAACCTGTTTCTTCAAGACACTGAAGGGTAGTTGTGGATCATCGACATCATTAACCAACAAGCGCGCCAGGTTTTCAGCCGATGAGGGGATCCATTCCAGCTTCTGGATCAGGTAAAGTGCCTTGAGGATGCGTTTGAAAAAAGTCGGTTGGTCGCCTAGCTGGACCTCATCGATGGTACGCCGGTCAATGCCGGGGAGTTCGGTTTCGATCTGATCGTAGATCTCGTCAAAAGCGACCATGCGCCCAATAGAGGAGGTCGCAAATCCGGTTGCTGGAGACTTGAGAATCGCTTGGGTAACGCCAATCAGGCTGCGCTCCGTGCCTTCGATCTTTTCTTTTTCGCCTCCCGGGGTGCGCACAGCGGCAAAAACATGTTGCAATATTGCCAGATGATATGGCGGGAAAGGATAATCCGAGGCAAACCGCCCTTCATCGGCTTGAGGAAGTGGACGATTAGCCCCCTGCAGAGTACAAACCGTTGCGATATTTCCGCCCGCAGCTGCATAAATCGATTGAAGCTCCGGCAGCCTAGCCTCTTTTTTCTTCAGAATACGCTCCTGTAGAACCTTTTCAATGTTTTCTGAGGTCAGCCCTAGACGCAAATTGAAGCGATCTCGAATTTTATCGAATTCATTTTCGCGGCGGATTGCATCGCGCACGATCTCTTCTAGAGCTTCTTGCGCGGTGACGATCAACCACAGTTTTCCCAGGCCATTGGAAGCGAAAGCTTCGGCGATCGATTGCAGTTCCAATAGCCTCTGGTTGCTATCACCGATAAATTGCCCCATCTCATCTATGATATAGACTAGGTGCGGCGTTTTCTCCGAACCGGATTGGCGGCGGCTCTCCACCCAATTGGATAATTCGTCCGCCAGGATGGATGGTCCCATCTTAAGGCCTGCCTGGATATCATCGATGGCCTTTGAGGCTCTTTCTTCAGACGTGTAACGGTCCGGCAGAATGGCGCATAGAGCGCTGATCGCCGCATCGCGAACCAGCATGTCGTGCTGGCGCACTTCCCCCCAAGATAGGTCTTCCAATTCGTTTATTTTTGCTTTGAAGGCTTCATAATACCCAAGCTGGATCAATTCTAATTCCAGGCGGGCGACCCATAGGGTAGTGCTCAGCCCGCGCTTTTCCAACCACTGGCGGTACATGATGGTGGAGATATGATTTCCAGCAATCGCATCTTGAGGCGTTGGAACGTGGGAGAGCAAATCTTCCTCGGTTTTGATTTGGAAGGCGATCGTTTCAGTGTCAATGAAATTGACAGCCTGGTGTAAAAGACGCTCAATCTCCCCACGCTGGGAGCTTTCGAGGATACGCAGTTTTAACAAATCGACGGCGGACCAGTTGCCAATAGTTCGATTTTCCAGCAGATAGCTCAAGATCTTGGCGAAGTGCGACTTGCCAGAGCCGAAGAATCCTGAGATCCATACGCCGATGCGGTTGGTTTGCCCAGTGCGCGTCTCAACATACCGTTCCAGGAACTCGATCAGCAATTCTTCAATCGAGTCGGTAACAACATACTCGCTCAATTCTTGTTCGATCTCTTTTAGGCGAAGATCATCCATCGTGATCACTGTTGTTATCTCGCGATGGATAGGATTAACGAATAAATCCTGAATTTGGGTCATGATCAGATTCTCCTGGCTCGATACTTGGTATGAGGACCATCGGCGTTTTCCAGGCCTAGAAAGCGAAGTTCCCCGTCCAGCTCTTCACCTGGATAAAAAATCACCAGCGGCAGCTTGACCCTGTTCTCGAGATCATTCAACAGATTAGATACCCTGACGAATGGATACAGGTGACTGACCTGGGTGAGAAAAAGCACGGCGTCTTGACCTTCCAGCGCTTCCGATTGTTCAATGATGCGAAGCGCGAGCGCCGGGCGAAAATTTTTTGACAGATCACGGTACACATCCCCTGGGTTTTTCACTTCCTTTTCAAAGACTTTGTCGAGCAAGCCAATCCCCTTGTAGTGCTCAAAGATAAAGCCCTCCACCGGGATCTCTTTAATGACAAGTTCTGCGTCTTCCAACTTAGTTTTCAAGTGCGATTGGGCTTCCTGACAAAGGTTTTCTTCATTCGGATCGTAGATCAGCAGCACAAAAGGCACGCCAGAGTGTAAGGCTAACGTTTTTCGTTGATTGATCAACAGCCTTTCCAACTCTGCAAATTTCTCATTCAGTGATGACATCAACAACCTCTTTCAGATTCTTGTAAACAAAACGGAGATCATAGATATCCCCAGCATGGCGGAAATGAACGAAGCCGCCATTGACTGCGTCCTGGAGCATAAAAACAACCTCGCTCTCACTAAGCAAAAAAAGTCGCCAATCGGTAGATTGGATCAACGCCTTGCCATCTAGCCCGCGATCCTTTTGATGATATAGGGCATAAACGAAAGCTTCTCCGGGAACGTAGAATTTATCAAAGACTTTCCGATTTGACCCGGATACTAATCCGAAATCGCGTACAGTTGCTAAATAGCCCCGCGTTAATCGAGCTCGTGTTTGCGGTGACCATTCTTTTATTTCAGGATGGTCCCCCTCTTGTTGACTTAGCCATTCATTGATATCAACTTTATCTATTCCAGTACGTGCGTCTTGGTAAAGAGGGTATGTGCAATATGCTGTAAGATCATAGAAGAGTTGATCAGCTTGACAGTATTCATACAGCAAGATCAAATCAATAGCAATTGGATTCCTGCATCGAGACACAAATAGAGCCAACATAGATACATCTTCTGGTTCTCGCCCACTGATGTAGCGACGGTGAACCTCTCCCCAGTATGTCATCCGTGACTGCCGAGTCCGATGATCTAACAGATCGTCTTCGATTACTGCTTTTTTGATTTGTTCGAGACTTTCACCAGCATTGATTGCGCGCAATATTGTTTTAGTGTCAGGTAAATACGCATCTTTGCCCGCCATCGTGCTGTTATATCGGATATCCTTTGACAAGTGATAACCTCTCAACATAAAATGAAACGCCCGGCCTCTTGCGGAGACCGGGCGCTTGGTATACAATCTTGGTGCCGAAGCGTCTATCCCACGCTGAGGCCGATCCTCGCCAAGCTGCAACTTGGGCGAGGTTTTCTCTTCGTGTGGATATAATACTCCAAGTTAATGATTCTTGTAAGGGA
>JAFGKO010000053.1 GCA_016928525.1 Anaerolineales bacterium
AACGACGACACCAAGACCGGCAACGTGCAGGCTCTCTTCCTGCCTGTCGTCCAGGTTACCAAAGATAACGTCTACGACCTCATCGTGAAGAGTGGTTTCCAGAGCTATGACGATGTCTATCGTGACATCCCTGAAGACCAGCGCCCTCCGAAACCCTAAACTATATTGCTGGATTACCCGGCCTCTCTTTTCAGGGGCCGGGAATCCCGTTATGATATATCATCGACACAAGGTCTTGAAACTCGTTTGAGGAGTGCGTGATGGATAATGATGTCATTCTCGAATTCAAAAATGTGACCAAAAAATTCCCGGGGATCACCGCATTGGATGACGTATCGTTTTCCATTCGGCGGGGGGAGATCCATGGCATTTGCGGCGAGAACGGTGCAGGCAAATCCACGTTGATGAAAATCCTGTCCGGTGTTTATCCCTGGGGGACCTATGAAGGACAGGTCATTTATGAAGGGCAGGAATTGAAGCTGACTGCCGCCTCCATCCGCCAGGCGGCGGAGGAGGGGATTGCGATCGTCTATCAGGAATTGACCCTGGTGCCCAGCATCACGGTCGGTGAAAACATCTATCTTGGAAAAGAACCAGCGACAAATGGAATTATCAATTGGGAGAAGCTCTACGCCGATACGCAGAAAGTGTTGGAAAAGTACCATCTGGACGTTCCGCCGAGGAGCATCGTGCGCCATCTGGGTGTAGGCAAGATGCAAATGACGGAAATCGCCAAGGCGCTCGCGGAGGATGCCAAGATCCTGATCCTGGATGAACCGACCAGCGCACTTGCCGAAGCGGAAATTGAACAACTGATGGAGATCCTGCGAGGTCTCAAACAGCATGGCGTTACATGCATTTACATAAGCCATAAACTGGATGAGTTTTTCCAGATCACAGATTCGATTACCGTGCTGCGCGACGGCAAGACGGTCATCACCCAGCCCACTACAAAACTGAATACTGAAATCCTGGTGCGCAACATGGTAGGACGCGAAATGAAGGAACGCTTCCCCAAGGGCCATCGTAAACCTGGCGAGGTCATCCTCGAGGTTGAGGACCTGCATGCGCTCGATCCTCAGGACGCCAACTATGAGATTTTGAAGGGCGTGAGTTTCAACCTGCGCAAGGGTGAGATACTCGGCATTGCCGGCCTGATGGGTTCTGGGCGTACAGAACTGGTAATGACCATTTTTGGAGAATACGCCAAAATCAACCATGGCAGGATCAAAATGGAGGGAAAGGAGATTACCATCCGCAATTCGCGGGAAGCCATGCAGCATGGCATCAGCCTCGTGCCCGAGGATCGCAAAAGGCACGGATTGGTGCCGATCCAGTCCATCCTGCGCAATATTTCACTGGCTACCCTGGATCGCTTTGCCTCCTTTATGCGTATCGACGACATGGCTGAATTAAAGGAGAGCACTGATTTTGCCAAAAGCCTGGCGATCAAAGCCTCCAACCTGCACGCCAAGGTGGATTCCCTCTCCGGTGGAAATCAGCAGAAGGTGGTGATTTCCAAATGGCTGATGTCCAAGCCAAAGGTGTTAATCATGGACGATCCCACACGGGGCATCGATGTAGGCACAAAATACGAGATCTATAAGATCATGAATGATCTGAGCGAACAGGGCATGGCAATCATCATGATCTCTAGCGACCTGGAGGAGGTCCTGGGCATGAGTGACAGGATCATGGTCATGTACGAGGATCGATCCGTCTGCACGCTCGATATTTCCGAGGCGACAGAGGAAAAGATCATGGCACTGGCAACAGGCACGGAAACAAATCATATTCCCGAAAGGCTACCCTCATGAGTACAACAACCGCCTCTCCAACAACCGAGAAATCACCTTCCAAGATCAGCCTACTATCCCGCATCAATTTCCAGACTTACGGCCTGATCATTGCGTTGGTGGTCATTTGGCTCTTCTTCTTCTTTATGACCGACGGAATCTACCTCTCACCGCAGAACTTTTCTAACCTTTTCCGGCAGATGACAATCACTGCAATATTGTCGGTCGGTATGGTGCTGGTCATGGTGGCCGGCCACATCGACTTGTCGGTGGGCAAGCTGGCAGGGTACATATCCGTCGTAGTGGCCTATCTACAAGCCTATACCTGGTACAAATACCTACCCGATGCGTCGCCGGTGCTGACCACGATCCTTTCTGTCCTGATCGGTCTGCTCGTTGGAACGCTCTACGGTATAGTGCAAGGGTACATCATCGCCTACCTGCGCGTGACTGCCTTCATTGTGACACTGGGCAGCATGTGGATCCTCAACGGGTTGATCCTGGTTCAAACGGCGGGCAAAACCATCCCCGCAAACCAGCCTCTCTTTTCCGAGATTGCGCAGGGGTATCTATCTCCTACAGTCGGTTGGATCGGCGCGGTTGTGGTTGCGGTGCTGATATTCGTGCTGATGTTCGATAGCAGGCGTAGAAAGACCCGATATGGTTTCAGCCTGGCACCGCTCGGGCTGGACCTGCTGAAGGCCGCATTCTATGCAGCACTGCTCTTCGGTTACGTGTTCTACGTCAATAAATACAGCGGGGTCCAGAACCCGGTGCTGCTGCTGGCAGTCATCGTCGTGATCGTTTCCTATGTTTCAAATAACACAAAGTTCGGCCGCTACGTCTATGCCGCCGGCGGTAACCGTGAGGCCACGCGGCTCTCAGGCATTAGCATCATCGGTAACTCCTTCAAGATCTTTATTCTGATGGGATTCTTGTGTGCCGTTTCGGGTGTTGTGATGGCCTCTTACGTCGGATATGGAACGATCGCGGCAGGAGGCGGCTACGAACTCATTGCGATTGCAGCCTGCATCTTGGGTGGGACCTCCACCCTCGGTGGGGAAGGCACCATCGTCGGTGCCATGATCGGGGCGCTGATCATGGCCAGCCTGACCAACGGCCTACAGATCATGAACGTCCCGTCTGCCTGGCAGTATGTGCTTTCGGGCGTGGTGCTGGTGATTGCCGTGCTTGGCGATGTATACTTGAAGCGGAACCGCTAACTCATCCGGAGGACAGGGCTGCCGCCAGGTTATTCTGGCGACATGCCCACTTTGGAAAGCATAGACACGCTCCCAAACGTAAGATTGACACGCTGATCACTGCCATCCCGAACAATGGGGCGCAGATATTAAATGTCGAAGCTGCAAGATAGTATCTTTCGAAGGTCATTGCGTTCCTTGGCTGTTTATGCCGATGAATATTTCAAGAAGAATTGCTAAAATCACTCACACTCCTAGGAGGTTTTACTAATGTCTGACTATACCCCCAAACCGGAACACAAATTTACTTTCGGATTATGGACAGTTGGAAACATCGGTCGCGATCCCTTCGGCGGCCCGACTCGTACCGCAAAGACCCCTGCCGAACTGGTTTACCTGCTCGGTGAAGTCGGCGCGTACGGCGTTAATTTCCATGACAATGACCTGATTCCGATTGACGCCACACCCGCCGAATCCGAAGCCATCAAGAAAGACTTCCGTAAGGCGCTGGCGGATACAGGATTGGTTGTTCCAATGGCGACCACCAACCTGTTTGGCGATCCGATTTTCAAAGATGGCGCTTTCACCAGCAATGACCCTAAAGTCCGCGCTTACGCAATCCAAAAGACGCTAAACGCCATCGATCTGGGCGTGGAATTCGGCGCTAAAATCTACGTCTTCTGGGGCGGACGAGAAGGCACCGAGACGGATTCATCCAAGAACACTGTGGAAGCTATCAAGCGCAACCGTGAAGCCATGAATTTCTTCTGCGAATACGCGCTCGACCAAGGCTACGATCTGAAATTTGCCCTCGAAGCCAAGCCTAACGA
Organism: Anaerolineales bacterium; assembly: GCA_016928525.1. Next base: position 3,829 of record JAFGKO010000053.1, read on the forward strand.
ACCGCGCGCCGACCTCTACAACCCCACCACCGGTCACATGCTGGCCTTCATCGCAACCCTCGACCATCCTGAGATGGTTGGCGTCAACCCCGAAGTAGCGCACGAGCACATGGCGGGTATCAACTTCATGCATGGCGTGGCCCAGGCCTGGGAAGCAGGTAAGCTCTTCCACATCGACCTGAACGACCAGTACCCCGGCCGCTATGACCAGGACCTGCGATTTGGCTCACGTGACATTAAAGCCGCTTTCTACCTGGTCAAATTCCTTGAAGGCGTTGGTTACGAGGGTTCACGTCACTTCGACGCTCATGCCTACCGCACCGAAGATTTCGAAGGCGTCAAGGACTTTGCGCGCGGCTGCATGCGCACCTATCTCATCCTGAAAGAGAAGGCTGCCCAGTTCAACGCCGACAGGGAAATCCAGGCGCTACTGGCGGAGATCAACGCTGACGACGGCTCGATGAGCCAGTATTTTGGTAAGTACAGCGCCGAAAAAGCCAAAGCGCTCAAAGCCCAGCCATTCGACCGTTTGACCATCAGCGCAAAGGGGTTAAAATACGAGCGCCTCGACCAATTGACCATCGACCTGCTGCTCGGCGTCCGCTAAAGCTGGCGAAGGGAGAGATGTTCCTTAGCATCTCTCCCTTCTTATTTTATAATACACCCTTATGAACACCACAAAATTCCTTGATCTCGATTGCGTTCCCCTTGAGAATGCTTCGCTCAGTTTGCTGGTTGCCCAGTCGGTGGGACCGCGTATTGTCTCTCTGCGCTTTAAGGGCGGGGAAAACCTGTTCGCCGAACTACCCGATTTTACGGCCGAACGTCCCGATGGCGTGATGTATCGCTTCTACGGGGGGCATCGTCTGTGGCATGCCCCCGAAAACATGCCCCGTACCTACGCTCTGGATGATCAACCTGTAGAAATTGTTCCGACTCGCAACGGCCTGTCCATCACGCAGCAGGTCGAAGTTCAGACCGGGATCGAGAAGTCCATCCAAATCTCGCTCGCGGATGATAAACCGCAGGCCATCCTCGGCCATACATTGACTAACCGTGGCTTGTGGCCGGTGGAGTGCGCGCCCTGGACAATCACCCAGCTAAAAACCGGCGGGGTGGCGATCCTACCCCAATCACGGGAGCAGACCGAATTCCTGCCGAACCGCTCGCTGGCGCTCTGGCCGTATACCGATATTGCCAGCCCGCATGTGACCTGGGGCAACCGCTTTATTCTTGTCCGCGCCCAAATGCAAACCGCTTTCAAAGTCGGCTTCCCCAACCCGCGCGGTTGGCTGGCCTATTGGCTGGACGGCACGCTGTTCGTCAAGCGGGCAGCCTTTGACGCGCAGGCAGCCTATTACGATTTCGGCAGTTCGAGCGAATGCTACTGTAACGACCAGTTCCTGGAGCTGGAAACCCTGGCCCCGATTGGCACGTTGGCTCCTGGCGAGTCTGCTACGCACACCGAGACCTGGGAGCTTTACGCAGATGTCGATTTCCCAACAGATGAAGACGCGGTACAGGGGATCATCGAAAAACTGGGATTGGAGTGAGAAATGGCCTGTTTTATCGGCATCGACACCTCAACGACCGCCACCAAAGCCCTGCTGATCGATGAAAACGGTCAGGTGCTGGGCGTGGCCTCGAACGAATATCCATACGAAACCCCACAACCGCTATGGAGCGAACAGGACCCGGCCCTGTGGTGGCACGGCACCACCCAGAGCATCCGCCAGGTGTTGGCCAAAACCGGTGTGGACGCGGCGACGGTCAAAGGTATTGGCCTAACCGGGCAAATGCACGGCTTGGTTTTATTAGATGAAAAAGGCGACGTGCTGCGCCCGGCAATCTTGTGGAACGACCAGCGTACCGGCCCGCAATGTGATGCCATCCGCCTCAAACTCGGACGAGAGAAGCTGATCCAGATCACAGGCAACGACGCGCTGACAGGTTTTACCGCTCCGAAGATCCTGTGGGTGCAGGAACATGAACCCGAGATCTGGAAGCAGGCGCGCCACATCCTATTGCCGAAAGATTATGTACGTTATAAATTGACAAGCGAATTCGCCAGCGACCGGGCTGGTGGCGCGGGTACGATCCTGTTCGATCTTGCCAAACGAGATTGGTCGCCCGAAGTGCTGGCTGCGCTCGACATCCCTGCAGAATACTTGCCCAAGACTTTCGAAGGGACGGATGTCACTGGCACGCTGACACCCACCGTGGCAAACGACCTGGGTCTGCCTGCAGGCATCCCTGTGTTTGGCGGCGGCGGAGATCAGGCCGCTAGCGCGGTTGGCACGGGTGCAGTGCGCGCAGGAGTGGTTTCGCTCAGCCTGGGTACTTCTGGCGTGGTCTTTGCCACCACCGATGGTCCGGCCATCGAACCAGAAGGGCGCTTGCACGCCTTCTGTCATTCCGTGCCCGGCAAGTGGCACTTTATGGGCGTGATGCTTTCCGCGGCAGGCAGTCTGCGCTGGCATCGGGATACTTTTGCGCCCAACACGGATTACGATACCCTGCTCGCGCCCGTGGCGGATATTCTGCCCGGCAGCGATGGCCTGTTCTTCCTGCCCTACCTGACCGGCGAACGCACCCCGCATCCCGATCCACTGGCGCGCGGCGCTTTCGTCGGCCTGACCGTGCGACATGGCTTCGCCCATCTGACACGGGCCGTACTCGAAGGGGTTTCATTCGGATTGCGCGATAGTTTTGAACTGATGAAGGGGGCTGGATTGAAGGACATCTCCCAGGTGCGCGTGACCGGGGGTGGGGCGCGCAGCCCATTCTGGCGACAAATCCTGGCGGACGTGCTCCAGGCGGAACTGGTGACAGTCAACACAACCGAAGGGGCAGCCTACGGAGCGGCCCTATTAGCGGCGGCAGGCTCGGGCGCGTTCCGAAGCGTAGAGGCCGCCTGTGATGCGACCATCCAGATCACAGGCACGACCAGTCCGGGGACGAATCAGTCCGTCTATAATGAAATTTATCCCTTGTATCGTGAGCTTTACCCGGCCCTGCGGCCGACCTTCAATGCTGTTGCGGCATGAGAGACAGAATCCTATAAAATAATACGAGTAACACAAAACCGCCAGAGATGGCGGTTTTTGCGTTTAACAACACAATTTCTTCATAAAATCCAAGCTTTTTCTTTATTGTCCTTTTCTATACTTTTGCCAAGATGAACAACCTCAGTCACACCATTCACAAGTTCAACCGTTTTGAGCTGAAATACCTGATCACCCTGCAACAGGCCGCGCAGTTCAAGTCGGCACTGCGTCCCTACCTGGTCCCTGACGAATACGGTAACAACAATGGACGTTACGCGCTAACCAGCCTGTACTACGACTCGCCTGACCTGCGCTGCTACTGGGAAAAGGAGTACGGGTTGCGCTTCCGGCGCAAGCTGCGCATTCGCCGCTACGAAACGGACGAACCGCTGACCGAGGAAACGCCCGTTTTCCTGGAGATCAAACAGCGCATCGACCGCGTCACCCAGAAGCGACGAGCTATTCTGACCTATGGCGACGCCCTACGGCTGTGTAATGACCGGCAGATTCCCGACTATTTGTCCGAAGACCAGACTTTCATCAATGAGGTTTACGTCTTCCTGTGGCAATACAACCTGCGCCCGATGAGCATCGTGCGTTACGACCGCCAGGCTTTCATCGGAACCGAATATGACATCGGCCTGCGCGTTACCTTTGACGCCTCACTCTCATTCCAGTCTCATCGACTGCACCTGCACGAAGAACCATCTTCCCTGCCGATGCTTTCCCCCAACCAGGTGGTGATGGAGATCAAGGTCAACGAGCGCATGCCCAACTGGCTGACAGAACTGATCGCAGACCACAACCTGAAAATGGTGCGCATCAGCAAATACTGCCGCAGCATCGAAGCGGCCCAGAAGATGCCCTCCTTACGCTGGCGTAACCTGCCTGCAGAAAGTTCGGAAGATGTGCTCGCTTCGAGCCTGTCCGTGTTCAGCAAGCTGGATCAGAAAATGGGCATTAGAAGGCAATAAATTAAACGATGTCATTGCGAGCGAACGGAGTGAGCGTGGCAATCTCCCACCGAGTAGCGCATACCGATTAACCGGAGATTGCTTCTGGCCTTCGGCCATCGCAATGACAAAAAATTCGGAGGCTCCTCATGGATATTTTCAACCTTCAAGACCTGACCAGTGAATTCACCGTCATAGACGTGGTGCTCGTCTTGGTGCTCAGCTTTGTATTGAGCGCCTTCATCGGCTGGGTCTACCAGCTTACCCATCGCGGCACGTCCTACACCCAAAGCTTCGTCTTCACGCTGGTGATGAACGGCATGATCGTGGCATTGGTGATGCTAATCGTCGGCTCGAACATCGCCCGCGCTTTCTCGCTGGTTGGCGCGCTTTCTATCATTCGCTTTCGCAACGCGGTCAAAGAGACGCGCGACGTGGGCTTCATCTTCTTCACCATGGCGGTCGGCATGTCCATTGGCACTCGCTTTTACCTGCTGGGGGTCATCGCCGCGATCGTCATCAGCCTGGTGATCGTGCTGATGACCCGTCTGAATTGGTTCGCGCGTGAAATGACGACCCAGATCCTGCGCGTGCAGGTGCCCAACGGTACTCCCTTTGACTCGCTCTTCGACCACGCATTCCTTAAGTACGCCAGCATGGCTGAACTCATCAGCGCGGATTCCGTCCAGAGCGGCACCATGACCGAGCTGATCTACAGCATTGGCATTAAAAAGTCTGCCCAGATGCAGGACTTCCTGGCCGAGATCAAGAACTTGAACGGTGACAACAAGGTCACTCTGATCGCCGGGTATAACGGCACGGACTTGTAATTCCCTTTGTGGGTGTTCGTAGTGACGGTCTCTGGCCCTCCACCCACCAGAAATTAGCCTATGCCCTCCCAGCTAAAGCCCGTCACTACGTTTTCTTTTCAACATACTGAACTATAGGAGAACATCATGTCACTCAAATTCAAACGCAATCTGCCCCTCATGCTCTTACTGGCCGGCATCCTTTCAGTCCTGACCGTTATCGGCAACTACCCAATTGTTGCTTATTAATCGGAGGAAATATGAAAAAAATACTGACTTTCCTCTTATCGACCATCATGATCGTAAGCCTGATCGCCTGTTCCGGGACTGCGAGCGCAGACACCATATCCCAGACGATCACCACCGCATCGGACTCCCCCGCGTCTGCTTCGCAAGCCCAGGCAGTTGCCTCAACCCCGATTTCTTCCGACTACAATCCCGACGATTTAACCATCAGCGTGGATGATGCTAATGCAACGGTCATCAGGCTGGAGGGCGACTCCGTAGCGGTCGAGGGGGATGGCGTCACCGTCAACGGGACCATCGTCACCATCACAGCGGCGGGAATCTACTCCATCCAGGGCATCCTGAACAACGGCCAGATCGTGGTCGACACGCAAGACGCGGAGACGGTCACGCTCATCTTGAATGGCGTGGACATCATCAACACGACCGGCGCGCCGATCTATGTCGCCAACGCAGAAAAAGTGGTCATCAGCCTGGCGGATGGCACGCAGAACACCGTGACCGATGGAGCGACCTACTATTATCCCGACGAGAGCGACGAGCCCAATGCGGCCATCTTCAGTCACGATGACCTGACCATCAATGGCGGCGGCGCGCTGACCGTCAATGCTAACTATAACAACGGCATTGCCAGCAAAGACGACCTGAAAATCACCAGCGGCACGATCACGGTCAATGCCGTGAACGATGGCCTCAAGGGCAAGGATTCAGTTTCCATCAAGGACGGGATCATCACAATCAACTCTGGTGCGGACGGCATCCAGTCAACCAACGCCAATGAGGCTGAAAAGGGCTATATCCTGATCGAGGGCGGCGCCCTCAACATCACCTCTGGCTTGGATGGGATTCAAGCCGAGACCAGCCTGCAAATCAACGGCGGCGACTTCACCATCACGACCGGCGGTGGCAGCCTCAACAACAGCACCACGGGCGGCGGCATGTGGGGCGGACGCGGTATGGAAGGCAACCCCAACAAGCCGACTGAAAGCGCCAAAGGCCTGAAAGCGGGCGTGGACCTGACCATCATGGTGGGCACATTCAACATCAATTCGACTGACGACTCGCTTCACGCCAACAACAGCGTGACCATCAACGGCGGGACCATCCTGATGGCATCCGGCGACGACGGTATCCACGCCGACGCAAACCTGACTATCAACGGCGGCGAGATCGACCTGACGCAGTCCTACGAAGGTTTCGAAAGCGCAATCATCACCGTCAACGGCGGGAGCATTCACCTGACTGCCAGCGACGACGGCATCAACGCGGGTGGCGGCGCGGACGGCTCTTCCATGGGAGGACGCCCAGGTCAAAACCAATTCACCATGACCGGTAACTATTACGTGTATATCAATGGCGGCTACATCTTCATTGATGCGAATGGTGACGGCCTTGACACAAACGGCTCATTCGAGATGACCGACGGTGTGGTGCTGGTCAATGGGCCGACCAACAATGGTAACGGTCCAGTTGATTATATGGGAACATTTACTGTATCAGGCGGCTTCCTGGTGGCCGTCGGCAGTTCCGGCATGGCACAGGCTCCCAGCGACACATCAACCCAATATTCTGTCCTGTACAACTTTGATGCAGTTCAAGCCGCTGGAACGCTGCTTTATATCCAGTCCCAGAGCGGACAGGAAATCCTGACCTTCATGCCGACCAAGGAATACCAGTCGGTGCTAATTTCCTCGTCTGCGCTGCAGAATGGTGAAACCTATCTGGTCTACATCGGCGGCAGCTCGGCCGGCACTGTGACGGATGGTCTATATTCCGGCGGAACCTATACGCCCGGCACGCAGGTGGCCAGCTTCACCATCTCCAGCATGGTCACCGGCAATGGCATGATGGGTGGCTTCCCCGGCGGTCCGGGTGGAGGCCCAGGCGGCGGAGGTGGCCCCGGTGGCGCGCCCCCTTCTAGACCATAAGTAAATTCGACTTGCAGGAAACATGCAACACAATCTGGACCGTCCAAGATGCGTAACGGAAAAATTTGATGAATGAAAACGCAACCCCTAGAAAAAACACCTTCGCCCTGCTGAGACTGCTTAGAAATCTCAAAGCAGACTATCCGCCAGAATTACTTGCGTTTCGCCGCGCTACATTTCAAAAACAAATCACCGAAGTGATGCAAACGAAGGCCTCTCGACAAAAAAAACAAACTCGTAAGGAAACCAGAAAGACAATGAGAATCTACATCAAACTAACCCTTATGACAATTTTCGCGCTGGCGCTTTCTGCCTGTGGCAGCGCATCCATCCCGACCGAGGAGAATGCTTCCGCTATGGAAGCCACAGCCATTGCTGAGATCGTTTCCACTACCTTCACCCAGACCGCTGTTGCCCGGGCCGAACAACTACCTGTAGAGACAGATATATCTGCTGCCACCCTGACCAGCGACTATGAAAATGCCGCACCCATCCAGACACAACTCATCATCGGCATCTACATGTTGGAAGGCAGCGGACAGGCAATCACAGCGGCGCAGGCGTCAGCGCTTTTGCCTCTGCTCACTCCCCTGAAGGACATTTCCAACAGCAACAACACGATCTCGCAGGAGCAGATCGACACACTCATGGCGCAGGCCGTTTCCGTGCTGACCACCGAACAAATCCAGGCCATTGTCGCAATGCAGGTTACACAAGAGACGATCATGTCTGCCATGCAACAATTAGAAGTATGGGCGGTCCCGGACGGGGTGACAGCAATGCTCCGACCGGCGGTATAAGTCAGCCTCCGCAGGGAGATATGCCGCAGGGAACACCACCCGCAAGTGGCCCAGGCGCAGGTGGGCAACCACCCAATACCAGCCAAATGAGCGCGCCCCCTGCAGGCGGGATACAGCGTGGTGCTGGCTTTATCCCGATGGAATTGCTGGATGCAATTATCCAGTTACTACAAGAAAAGATAACTTTATGAGTTTCTGAAAGACGAAATTTTCAACCTGATTCGAAAGGCAATACGATGAAAAAAATCTTTCTCTCCATCCTGCTCCTCTTCGTCCTGACCCTGACTGCCTGCGGCACATCCAATGCAAACCAGATCAGTTCCAAGCAGGCAAGCGATGACTTGCCGGTTGCGGCACAGCTTGTCATTGGCACACCCCAACTCGAAGGCACGGAGCAAGCTGTGACCAGCGCACAGGCCAAAGAATTGTTGCCCATGTGGCAGGTTTATCAGAACATCAGCAGTAGCGGCACTGGCGCGCAGGCCGAAGTCGATGGCTTGATCGAACAAATCCAGGGAACCATGAGCGCCGGGCAAATGCAGGCGATCACCGCAATGGACCTTACCCAGCAGGACATCTTCGCCGCAATCCAGGCGCAGAATATCACAGCCAGCAGTGGTGGCAGGGGTCAAAGCAGCAATTCCGGCGGCGGTAGTTTCGAGCCTCCTGGTGGCGGTGGTGATATGGCAGGTGGTGCTCCACCTGACGGTGGCATGGGCGGCGGAGGCGCACCTCCAGATGGCGGCATGGGAGACATGGGCGGTATGGGTAGCACTGGACCAAGTTCTGGCACAGATCAAAGCCAGGACATGGAAGCGGGCCCAGGCGTTGGAGGTCTCGCCAGTGTCCCAACTGCTCTGGTGGAGGCGTTGATCCAATACCTGGAACAAATCGCAAATTCCTGAGTTCTGCAGCAGAAAACCGATGAAAACTTTACGTAAACTTCTCCCCTTGATACTCGTGGCGTTCCTCCTGTCCGCTTGCGGCGGTAACGCGGATGCCACAGCGACAGAGGCTATCGTTATTTCGGATGTCTACACCGCTGCCGCAATGACGCTCACGGCGCAAGCCAGTGTAGCGACGGCGACAATAACGCCATTGCCAACTTCCACTCTCACCCTCTGGGCCAGCCCAACTTCTATACCAAGCGCCACCCCGATCCTGCAAAGCGCCAGCGTGTCTTACTCAACGGCTAACGGTTGTTATAACTCGGCCTACGTCAGCGACGTCACCATCCCGGATGGAACTATCCTTGCTCCTGGTGAAGCCTTTACCAAAACCTGGAAATTCCAGAATAGCGGCACCTGTGATTGGGACGCAGATTTTGTGTTGACCTTCGAAACCGGCACGGATATGGATGGCGAGGAGACCGTCATCGACGAGACCGTGACAGCCGGAGAAACAACTTCCTTATCTGTTGCGCTCGTGGCTCCCGAAACAGCAGGTTCCTATACAGGATACTGGCGCTTATCAACCGCCAGCGGCGATGCTTTCGGCCAATCCGTTTTTGTATTGATCGTAGTATCAGATGACGCAGCCACAGTCACACCGACATCGACAGCCACAGCAGAAGAAATAAGCGCGACAAACACCCCTACATTCACCCCTATACCCTCCATTACCCCAACAGATACACCTGTGCCCTCCACTGAAGAACTGTCTGGTTCAACAGAACAGGGAACTTCCACACCGGAAACAGAAACATAGTAATTGAACAAAAAAGGTTCTCAGGCAAGATTCTCAAATACACACAATTTCTTCACAATTTCCTCGTCTTTTCTTTACATTTGGTTACTATACTTGCCATGCTGCCAAACTAATCCCTTTTGCAAAAGGAAGCTTCAATGCCCAAAATCAAAATGCCCACTTTCCTGTCCAAATTCCCTAAACGCATACTGTGGATCATCCTTGCAGTCGTGATCCTGGTCAGCGCCGGGGGATTTGCCTACTACCAGATGGTATACACGCCCACCCAGCAAACGGACGAACCCACTCTGCAAACTGCCACTATACGGCGCGGCGAACTCGTACTCTACGCCAGCGGGACTGGCACCCTGACCGCCGCCTCAGAAGCCTCGTTCGGCTTTGGCACCAGCGGACAGGTCAAAGATTTATATGTCAAGGTGGGGGACGTGGTCGAGGCTGGCCAGTTGCTGGCCGAATTGGACAACACCACACAGGAAATCCAGTACACCCAGGCCAAACGCGAACTGGCCGAACTGATTTCGCCTTATGCTATTGCATCTGCTGAGCAGGCGCTTGCGGAGGCCAAACTGGAAGTGGACAGCGCTTATAGCCATCTAGCTTACATTATTAGCCCTACAGTCCTGTACTGGGAGGAAGAAATCGCGAAAGTAGAGGCTGAGCTTGCGGATGCCAAACAGGAAGCGGAAATATCTCCTTCAGCGGAAGCAGACCAAAAGGTCAAGGACTTTGAGGCAAAACTGGACCTTTTCCAGGACAAGTTGCAGGGCAGTAAAACATACTACGAAGAACAATATGTCCCTGACAATTTCACAATCAAAGACAGAGCAACCGGGACGAAGTACGTCTCCGAACCTTCTGAAGCGTCCATTGCCCAAGCACGCGCAGAGTATGATTTAGCCAAGGCAACGGTGGTCGAAGCGCAACACTATTTGGCGGCCTTGAAGGGCGAGGAGATCCCGGAAGACGCAACCGGCAGCAACCTGACCGAACTGGAAAATGCGCAATTGAACCTGCAAAGTGCGGAAGACAGCCTGAATGGAACCCGCCTGCTCGCCCCCATCTCAGGCACGATCATGGCGCTTGATTTTGTGGTTGGTGACACGGTAGGCACGAGCGCGGTTGTCACCATTGCAGATTTGAGCCAGCCATATCTCGAAGTTTTTCTTGACGAGACTGACTGGGGCAACATCACTGTTGGTTATGATGCGGAAGTCACATTCGATGCCCTGCCGGATCAGGTTTTCACAGGAAAAGTGACCCAGGTTGACCCCGGCCTGTACACATCGAACAATACATCGGTTGTGCGGGGATTGGTCTTGTTAGACGATACCCAAACCGGGTTGAACCTGCCGATTGGCAGCGCTGCGGCTGCGGACATCATCGGCGGGCGCGCCGAGAACGCAGTCCTTGTGCCCGTGGATGCCCTGCGTGAGACTTCCCCTGGGAGTTATGCCGTCTTCGTCGTCGAAAATGGCAAGCCAAGGTTGCGCGTGGTTGAAGTAGGCATCCAGGATTTGCTCTACGCAGAAATCAAATCCGGCCTGGAAGAGGGCGAAGTGGTCTCGACCGGGCTGGTGGAAACGCAATAATGGAAAAGCGGACGATCATCGAAACGGTCGATATTACCAAGATCTACGGTATGGGTGATATCAGCGTAGCGGCGCTGGCTGGCGTCAGTATTCAAATCCACGCCGGCGAGTTCGTCGCCATCATGGGACCTTCTGGCTCCGGGAAAAGCACGCTGATGCATATTTTAGGATGCCTATCCCGGCCGACCGACGGGCAGTATATTCTCGACCAGGAGGATGTCAGCGGTATGGACAAAAGACAGCTCGCCTCCATCCGCAACCGCAAGCTGGGATTCATTTTCCAGGCCTATAACCTGCTTCCTAGGACTTCCGCTTTACGCAATGTAACCTTGCCGCTGCTCTACAACCGGGATAACAACAAAACACAGGCGGGAATGGACGAAAAAGCCCAGGCTATGCTCGAACTGGTTGGGCTGGGCGACCGCCTGCACCACCAACCGCAGGAGCTCTCCGGCGGGCAGCAACAGCGTGTGGCGATTGCGCGCGCGCTGGTCAACGACCCGGTGCTGATCATCGCCGATGAGCCGACCGGCAACCTGGACACGCACTCGGGGCAGGAAATCATGGCGTTGTTACACAAATTGCACGAGGGCGGCGCGACCATCGTCATGGTCACCCACGATCCGGCCATCGCCGTCCACACCCAGCGCACCATCCACCTGCGGGACGGATTGGTGGAACAGGTTGTGACAAATGGGAAAAGTTCTCATTCTGTGGAGCGGGATACCCCTGCGGGGCACTTTGGCATCCCACTCAACACTCAGGATGTGCAATCATGAAACCCAGAGAAGTCATCCGCATCGCCTGGGATGCGATCACCAAAAATGCCGTGCGTTCTATCCTGACCATGCTGGGCATCATCATCGGCGTGGCGGCGGTCATCATCATGATCGCCATCAGCGCCGGGACGGAAGCCACCATCACCGAACAGATCACCAGCCTAGGCTCGAACCTGGTCTTCGTGCAGGGATCCTTCACCCGCGGCGGACCAGGACAAATGCCCGCAGGCGGCCTGACATATGACGACGCTTCCGCTATCGAGCAAGGCATCAACGGCGTGGTCTCAGTGGTTGTAGAACAGTATTCGAGTGAGACTGTCAAAGCTGGCGATGTAACCCTTGAAAGTATCGAAATCCTGGGCACCACCACCGGCTTCCCCTCCGTGCGCGATATGGAAATTGCTGATGGCCGTTACTTTACTGACCAGGAAAACGAACGCAAGAGCAAGATGGCTGTGCTGGGTTCGAGTGTAGCGGAAGAACTGTTTGGGGAAAGCGACCCTATCGGCCAGTACATCACCGTTGGCACCACCAAACTGGCTGTGATTGGTGTGTTCGCAGAGCGCGGCATGGTTGGTAACACAGACTTCGACTCGCGTATCTACATGCCCATCAGCGTCGTCTTCCAAAAGTTCACCTTCAACCCGTTTGCCCGTTTCATGGGTGACACCGTCCGCTTGATCTACGTGAAAGTGGATCCCGAAGTTGACCTGGATAGCATCATCACGCAAATCTCGCTCCTGCTTGTCAAGCGGCACGACGTGACGCTCGACACTGCCGATTTCACCATCACCACACAGCAAGACATCATCAGCACCCAGGAATCGACCACGGCGGCCTTCCGCTCGCTGCTGGCCTGGGTGGCGGGCGTCTCGCTGATCGTGGGCGGGATCGGCATCATGAACATCATGCTGGTCAGCGTGACCGAACGCACGCGCGAAATCGGCATCCGCCAATCGGTGGGCGCCACGCCCGATGACATCCGTATGCAGTTCCTGACTGAAGCCTTGCTCTTGAGCATCTTCGGCGGTTTGATTGGCATGCTGGTGGGCATTGGCGGCGCTTACATCTTTGGCGCGGTCAGCGACATGCGTACAGTAGTAGTTCCCAGTTCCATCTTTTTGGCCTTTGGATCAGCCGCTACCGTCGGCGCCTTCTTTGGATATTACCCGGCCAACAAAGCCGCACAGCTAGACCCAATTGAAGCTCTACGATACGAATAAGAGGATACACCATGAAAAAAACAATCTTCCTTCCCATGATTTTGACCTTTCTATTGGCAGCTTGTAGTGGAAATGCCGTACCTGCTCCAGACACCAATACAGACATGCAAATGGACTCAAATGCCCGCGAGCTTCCCTTATCGACAAAACTCGCCATCGGTACATTGAAACTCGAAGGGACCGAGTTCGCCGTCGCTTCAGACCAGGCCGCCGACCTGCTCCCGTTATGGCAGGTACTCAACAGCCTCAGCAGCAGCGACACGGCAGCGCCTGAAGAGGTCACCGCCATCACAGAGCAGATCCAGGAAACGATGACCCCGGAACAACTCGCAGCCATTGACGACATGAACCTCACTGGCGAAAGTATCTTTGCCACCATGCAGGAGTTGGGATTGGTCAATGCGCCGCAGGCCAACGCTTCAGGCACGCCTCAAGCCGGTGCAGGCTTTGGCGGCGGGCAAGGCCAGGGACCGGGCGGTGGTTTCGCCCCCGATGGTGGTCCGGGTGGAGGAGCCCCGGGAGGCGGACCCGGCGGGGGCGGGGGCTTTGGCGGAGGCGAAGTCTCTCCTGAGCAACTGGCTACTGCACAGGCGCTTCGCGCTGAAGGTGGCGGCGCTGGCTTTGGCAACCGCATGATGACACCCTTGGTGGAAGCCGTCATAAAACTGCTGGAGTCGAAAACAGGTTCTTGAGTTAGCCCAATGAAACACACTTTATGACGAAGTCAATGAACACTACAGCCACCCCTGGTATTAAAGGCAAGCTTTCCACTCTAAAAGAACATCCCCGCAGGGCGATCCTGCTGGCGGTCTTCGTTCTTTTAGCCGTGGCAGGTGGACTGGCATATTCCATCCGGGCGCGCCAGGCCGCCACGGCGAGTTCGGAACCTGCCCTCCAGACAGCCACCGTGCGTCAGGGCAGCCTGGTCATTTCTGCCAGCGGATCCGGCACCCTGGCAGCTTCCGATGAAAAGGAACTCGCCTTCTCAGCCGGCGGGCAGGTGACCGGTATCTTCGTCAAACCCGGCGACTACGTGGAGGCAGGCACCCTCCTGGCTCAAGTTGACGCCCAGGAAGCCCAGGCCACTTATGCCCAGGCAAAACATGAGTATCAGGAACTTACCTCCGCTGCAGCCATCGCTTCCGCCCAACAGCAGGTGGCGCAAGCGCAAACCGAGTTGATGTCGGCCAAATACCAATTGGAATATTTGATCAGTCCCAAAGTGCTCTACTGGGAAATGGAAATCGCAAAGGGCGAACAAACAGTCGAAGAGGCACAAGCGTCTGCGGAAGCATTCCCGTCCGATCAAGAGGCGCAACAAACGCTGCAGAAGGCTAAGGATTACCTCGGTTTCGCGCAGGATAGTCTCGAGGAAGCCTGGGAGCTTTATTATGACGAATACGTGCCAGAAACCTTTCGGCTCCTTGAAGATGGGAACGAGGTGGATATTTACGCCGTCCCGGGCGACCTGGAAATCCGTCTGGCCCGCACTGCGATCGAGGAAGCCCAAAAAAATTTAAGGGATAGTCAGGATTATTACAATGTGTTGGCGGGAGGCCCGCTGCCGGATGATATGAGCAGCGACGCTCTCGTCGCACTCCAGCAAGCCAAACGCGACCTTCAAGATGCCCAAACCGTTTTAGAGGACACAAAAATCGTTGCGCCGATCACAGGCACCATCCTGTCCGTGGACGCTTCGGTAGGCAGCACGGTCGATACGGGGACGGTCATCAGCATGGCCGACTTGAGCCAGCTCGAACTGGATTTCTACCTGGACGAAACAGACTGGAATCTGGTTGCCGTTGGCGACCAGGTGGAAGCCACCTTCACTGCCCTGCCGGATCAGGCCTTTAGCGGCCACGTCACCCAGTTGGATACGGAACTTTACCAAAGCAATAATACTTCCGTGGTCAAAGGCATCGTGCAATTAGACAGCGCCCCGGCTGGGCTCGAACTCCCCATTGGAACCAGCGCGACCATTGATATCATCCATGCGCAAGTTGAGAATGCCGTGCTCGTGCCCATCGAAGCGCTGCATGAAACTGCGCGTGGCAAATACACGGTTTTCGTAATCGAAAATGGTACGCCCATATCGCGCGTGGTCGAGATCGGCTTGCAAGACCAATTGTATGCCGAGGTGAAGTCCGGCTTGAAAGCTGGTGATGTGGTCTCGACCAGCCCGGTGAACACAGATTAACCGCAGACGGCCGAAAAAAATACCTGTAGCTTGGTATACTGAAATTTACAGAGCACCGCATAAATATTTGAACAAAAAATCTGTTGGTTTCGAGCAATACGGTGAGCAGCAAGTTCAGAAGTTTATGCAAGAAGCGGTAGAAAGACATAAACATGTCAAAAACAATTATGGTCGTTGATGACGAAAAACGTCTGGTCTCTCTGGTAGAAAGCTATCTCACTCAGGAAGGCTATCACGTGGTTTCTGCTTACAACGGCAAGGAAGCCCTGCCAGTCGCCAGTCGCGAAAAACCTGATCTCATCATCCTCGATCTCATGATGCCCGAAATGGACGGCTATGCGTTTATGCGCGAGCACCGCAAAGAACAGGACACGCCGATCATCCTGCTCACCGCCCGCGTGGACGATGACGAGCGCGTCATCGGTCTCGAATTGGGTGCGGACGATTACATCACCAAGCCATTCAGGCCGCGCGAACTGGTAGCGCGTGTTCGGGCTGTGTTGCGCCGGGCAGGCAAGACAGAACCACAGGCTAAAGTGTTGCAGGTGGCAGATATCACCCTGGACAGGGATACGCGCGAGGTAACGGTAGCAGACAAATCAGTCGATCTGACGCCCTCGGAGTTCGACCTGCTGGCAGCCCTGATGACCAGTCCTGGTCGCGTCTTCTCGCGCCTCGACCTGCTCGACATCCTGCAAGGGATTCGCTACGAGGGTTATGAGCGCACCATCGATACCCACATCAAGAACCTGCGCGCCAAGATTGAACCGGATTCGCGCTCACCGCGCTATATCGAAACCGTCTATGGCGTTGGTTACCGTTTCAGGAGAGAGTAAACGATGCGCTCGATTACACTCAAGATGGTGCTCGCCTTTCTCGGCATTGCTCTTGTCAGCATCGTGCTCATTGTGTTGCTGGCGCGCTGGAACACGGGTACGGAATTCTCCCGCTTTGTATCAGACCGTTGGGGAGCAGAAATGGTCGAAACCCTTGCAAACCACTACCGCACGAATAATTCATGGGAGGGGTTGGAAAAATCTCTTACAACCTTCAACAATCCACCGAAACCAGGTGACGACCTGCCACGCGCGTCATTTTTCACGCTGGTGGATGTAAACGGTCAGATTATTTCTGCGGGACCAGGCTATCGCCTCGGCGAGCACGTCCAGCAATTTGAGCTTGAGCAGGGCATCCCTATTGAAGTGGATGGGGAAATAGTGGGCACTCTTGTCATGGGACGGATCCCCTTCGAACGAAATCCGCGCGAGGAAGAATTTATCCAGCGCGTCAATCGAATGCTAGTATACAGTGCTCTAGGCGCGTCCCTGGTGGCCCTGCTGCTGGGCGTTTTCCTCTCACGAACGCTCACCCGCCCCATCCGCGAACTGACCGAGGCCACACAAGCAGTTGCGGGAGGCAACCTGGGGCTGCAGGTTCCCCTCCGGTCTAAAGATGAAATGGGGGAACTGGCCGCCTCCTTCAATAAAATGAGCTCTGACCTGGCACGCTCTACGGATGCACGCAAACAAATGACCGCTGACATCGCCCACGAATTGCGCACACCGCTCAGCCTGATCATCGGTCATGCAGACGCTGTCCATGACGGGGTGTTGCCACCTACCAGGGAGAATTTCGAGATCATCCGTGAAGAAGCGCTGCGCCTGGAACATCTGGTGGATGATTTGCGCACGCTGTCACTGGCGGATGCCGGTGAACTTAGCATCAATCCGCAGCCTGTATCCCCGCAAAAGCTATTGGACGATTTGCAGGCAACTTATCAGCATATTGCCAGTCAGAAAAACGTAAAAATTCAACTGGACGCTGCGTCTGATATTTCAATGCTCAACATCGATCCCGACCGAATAACCCAGGTGCTGACCAATATCCTCGACAATGCCCTGCAACATACCCCGGAAGGTGGACAGATCAATTTGTCCGCTAGGAGTGTGCAAAACGGCGTTGAATTATCGATTCAAGATAACGGCCCTGGCATCGAAGGCGAAGATGTCAACCGTATCTTTGAACGATTCTACCGTACTGATACAGCCCGCCACCGGGACAATGGCGGTTCTGGCCTGGGGTTGGCAATTGCCAAGTCCATTGTGCAGGCACACAACGGACAGATCTGGGCTGAAAATGCGCCAGAGCAGGGTTTAATTGTAACCATTCAATTGCCGATTTGACAGGCAATTTGGATACCGGCATAGATCCAATTAACAAGCGTAACAAGAGCAATCAAAAAAGGGTTGCTGATGTAGTAGTTTTTGGCCTTTGATTCTTACAAAAAAATCATTATTTTTTAAGCAAAAATTTAACCAAAAAGGTGAAAATTATCAAATTACATAAAGGCGGACTTTCCCAAGGAGATGTTTATGGACTTAATTAACCGTATCATTCATGCAATCACAGAAGTTCACCCCATCCACCCGATGATGGTGCACTTTCCCATCGCGCTCACCGGAGCAGGTTTGTTTTTTATCTTGCTTGCCCTCTGGAAAAACAAGGCTTTTTTCGAGCAAGCTGCTTTTGCTAACATCGCGCTGGCAACAGTCAGCACCCTCGCCGCAGGCATTACTGGCCTGTACGACAACCAGGTCAATTACGTTGGTGATGCGCCCAACGCCGGGCTCAAGATAATCTTAGCCATTACGCTCTTTCTCGTCACTACTGCCACCGCCATTGCCCGCTGGAAAAAACCGGATTTGCTCGAAAAATCAAAACCCCTGTACGTAGCCGCCTACTTTGTCAGTTTCGGATTGGCCATCACCCTGGCCTTCCTGGGCGGTATCATTCTTTACGGATTTTAAAAATATCCAGGAGACAAAATGATTAACAATAAACCCATTCTTGTTCTGACCCTCAGCTTGCTCGCCAGCCTAGTTTTGGCGGGATGTGGGACTCAGGCTGCATCTGAACCGGTTGCTATTGAAGCGCCACAAAACGCGGACCAGCAGCCTGCTCCTACTGAAATGGCTGCACCTGCCCCGACAGAGGTTCCTGCCGAGGCGCCCGCAGAGGTTCCAACCGAAGCTCCAGCAGAAGTGTCGAGTGCAGCTGTCAGTTTCACCAATGACGTGATGCCCATCATCCAGAGCCGCTGTATCAACTGCCACGGTGGTGACCGCATCGAAGAAGGCCTGGTCATGCACAGCTACGACGAGCTTCTGGCTGGTTCCGAGAACGGCCCCGTGATCATACCAGGCGATGTAGCTAATAGCCTTCTGGTAGAACTGGTCACCAACCAGAAAATGCCCAAACGCGGTCCTAAGTTGACCCCGCCCCAGGTACAGATCATCACCGACTGGGTTGCCGCCGGCGCACTGAATAATTAAAAAATCCTTTTTCTATACTAAAAAAACAGGTGAGGTTTTACATTTCACCTGTTTTTTCATTTACACTCGTTCCATTTATTACCAAAAACCCCTCCCCAGAGGGGTGTAAAGCGACCATCGTTCGCTTATAATAAGAGCGACCGTTAGTCGCTTTTAGGAAATTACAATGCCAAAAGGTGTCCCCCTCACAGAAGAAGAACAACAGCGTCGTCGCAAAGAAATCTTTGACGCCTCAGTGCATCTATTCCTGGATAAAGGCTTCAATGAAACCACCTTGCGCGAAATCGCTAAAGCCGCTGGGATAGGAAAATCCACACTTTACGATTATTTCACATCCAAGGACGAAATTCTGGTTTCCTATTTCGAAAATGAGATCCAGAAAATTACCGAACGTGCGCAAGAAATCGCCAGGCAGGAACTGGATATTTCGGAAAAGCTCAGGCGTATTATGCAAATGCACCTGGAATACCTGGTCGATAACAAAAACTTTTATTTAAAGCTTACTATCGCATCGCAAACGCTGCCTTTGGGTAGCCAGGAAAAAATCCAGGCCAAACGTCACGCCTATCAAGACATGCTGCGCGCGCTCATCGAAGATGGGATCCGCAGGGAAGAACTCCGACCCATCAATCCATTATTGGCTGCCCGTAGCGTATTCAACCTGCTCGCAACCGCGGTATTCACCTCCCGGCCGACGGGAACCCCGGAAGAAATGCTGGAAGATGCCTTCGATATCTTTTTCAATGGAATTCAAGCCTAAAAATTTTACCAAAATGAGCGACCGGCGTTCGCTCATTGGAGAAAGCGATGATAAATACATCAATGTCACTAGAGATCAAAAGCAAGATCTTAAAAGTGTCACTGGGTATGGTCGGATATGCGGCCCTGCTCATCCTGACTTCCGGAAAATGGGATTGGCTCTGGGGCTGGGTATACATCATCCTGTTGACCCTCGCAATGGCGACGCATGTCCTTGTCCTCATGCCCATCAATCCCGCACTGCTTGCAGATCGCGCTGGAGGTTTGCGCCAGCCGGGTACCAAACGCTTCAGAAGGAACTCGATGGGTATTCCGATTATGCCAAACAGGTTCGCTATCGTTTGATACCGGGCATCTGGTAGTAAGGAGCAGGTCATGTCAGAAGAAAATACATCTACACCCATTACGCCGAATCAAGCCGCGCTGAAAATGCTTGCCGGTTTTATAGCCACACTCCTTTTGAGCGCCGCCTTGATATTCGCTGGAGCAGGTCGACTCAACTGGACTCTGGGATGGATTTTTGTCACCGCGTGGATCGTGCCGAAGCTGATCTTCCTCATCCTTTTAC
Source organism: Anaerolineales bacterium (assembly GCA_016928525.1). The sequence goes on from JAFGKO010000053.1 coordinate 23,766, forward strand.
GCTGGCGCGACCCAGATCTGCTAGTCGAGCGCGCGACCCGCCATAAAAACACCCAGCGCTATGACCGAATCATATTGCCAGTTTACTTTGTGTTTGCATTTGGAACCTTTATTGTTGCCAGCCTGGATGGGGGTCGTTTCCGCTGGTCGGGCGAATTGCCAATTGTATTGATCGTTGTGGCTTATATCATCTACCTGTTGGGAAACAGCCTGGCAGGCTGGGCGATCAACTCCAATCCATTCTTCTCAGCCGAATCGCGCCTCCAGACAGACCGGGATCAAAAAGTTTCCAGCAGTGGACCCTATCGCTTCATCCGTCACCCCGCCTATTCCGCCGCCTTTCTGCTCTGGATCACGACAGGTCCCATGCTCGCATCGTGGTTGGCTGTCATTCCTGGCTTCCTGGCCGGGTTGACGATGATTATTCGAACTATTTACGAAGATCGCATGTTGAAAGCCGAACTTCCCGGCTATGCTGAGTACGCCCGGCAGGTGCGTTATCGCCTGGTGCCCGGAATTTGGTAATCATTTTGGAGCAGAAAATGAACACTTTTGTACTCCCCCTCACAGACTTGCAGGCTACACTCGAAACCGTCGGCGGGAAAGGCATGTCGCTGGCGAAACTTGCCAACGCGGGACTACCCGTCCCGGGCGGGTTCCACGTCACGACCGAGGCCTATCGCCAGTTTGTAACCGCTAACAACTTGCAAGCGGGCATCAACGAGGCCCTTCAAAGCGTGGACGTCACGCGTCCCGCGACGCTCGAGGCTGTCTCCGCGACAATTGGCCGACTCTTTGCCCAGGCATCCATCCCCGCTGAAATTGCCAATGTAATCAAGGATGCCTACCTTGCACTTGGCACGTCGCACGTTGCACTCCCCGTAGCTGTGCGCTCTTCCGCCACCGCCGAAGACCTGCCGGATGCATCTTTCGCGGGTCAACAGGACACTTACCTCAATATCTCCGGCGCGGAGGCCGTCCTCGACGCGGTCAAAAAATGCTGGGCCTCTCTCTGGACGGCACGCGCCATCGCCTACCGCATCAAGAACAACATCGACCAGAAGGCGGTTGCGTTGGCGGTCGTAGTGCAGGAGATGGTAAATGCGGAAGCCGCGGGTATCCTGTTCACTGCCAACCCTCTGAATGGGAAACGCGATGAAATCATCATCAACGCCGCCTGGGGACTCGGCGAGGCCATCGTCGGCGGACTCGTTTCACCGGATACGATCGTCGCGGACAAGGCCACGGGCAAGGTTAAATCGCTGGAAATAGCGGAGAAAACCGTCATCACGGCCTTGACGGAATCAGGCACCCGGGAAGAACCGCTTGACGACGCGCGGCGCAGTTCTCGGGTCCTGAGCGATGCGCAAGTCGTCGAACTTGTGGCCATCGCGCGACGCATCGAAGCTTTCTATGGCAAACCGCAGGATATCGAGTGGTGTGAGGTAAAGGGCAAATTATATATCGTGCAATCGCGTCCCATCACAACCTTGACAGAAGTTCCGCTTGAATGGTCGCCGCCCGACCCGAAGGGCACCTATATGCGTACCAGCGCCGCAGACCTGATGCCAGTTCCGCTCAGCCCGTTGTTCAGGACGCTGGGCATCCCGGCGCAGGTCGAGCAGATGCAGCCGCTCGGGAAACGACTGCTCGGCGCGGAACCCGTACTGTCTAACGACTACTTCACCAGCGTCAATTCCTACGCCTACATGAACGCTTACATCTCGCCCAGATCCTGGTGGTGGGTCATCACGGGTATGCTTCCCGCCTATCCTAGATTGTTACGGAACCTGGTCCCGCTCTGGCGCGACGAACTCCACCCTGAATACAAAGCCTTTGTTGACAGCAAGAAAAATTTGGAACCAGCAGATATGTCTGCCCGAGAACTCTGGCATGAAACACAGGAACTCGCGAATGCCGCCGCGTACTACATCTGCGGCCTGATGTTTGCCACCATGGGCGCATCGGCTGGCTCGGAAATGTTGCTCACCAGGGTGTACGATAAGCTGGCAAAGCAAGAAGGTGACCCAGTTGCATCCACCCTGCTGATGGGCTGGGACAACATTCCAGTGCGCTCTGAAAAGTCACTCTACGACATCGCCATGTGGATCCGTGAAGACGAGAGCCTGCTCAACTGCATTATCGACACTTCATCACATGACCTGGTTGAAAAATTGGATAATCCTGAATCGGTTCAAATTTCCCAATTTTCCGAGTTTGCTTCTCGCTTTCAAGCCCACCTTGAGAACTTCGGGCACATCGTCTTCCAACTGGACTATGCCGAGCCGCTTCCGCTCGATCACCCTGAAATGCTGCTCGAAAACATCAAAATGTACCTGCGCGGTGAAGGGACCAATCCGCACGAACGCCAGCAGGCCAGCGAGAGAAAACGGGTTCAAACCGCTGAAAGTGCTCTCAAACGCTTGAAAGGACTCAAACGCTGGGCCTTCCAGAAAGCGCTCAACTGGGGTCAATTGATGGCCGAAGTACGCGAAGATGCGCTGGCCGAAATCGGCCTGGCCTACCCAAAGTTGCGTGAACTGCTGCGCGAGTTGGGACATCGCCTTGTCCAGGCTGGAGCCATCCAACAAACAGAAGATATATTCTGGCTGGAGAAGGAAGAAATCGGCGCCTGTATCAAAAAGCTGGAGAGCGACCAGGCGTTAGAGGACCTGAATGGCCGGACAGAAAAACGCAAGGCGTTCAATAAAAGAGTCGCGCAAATCACGCCCCCGCCTATGATGCCAATGAAAGAACGCGTAATGGGCATGAAGGTCGAAACCTTCATCGCCCAAACCGAAGAAACCCAGGCCGGTAACGTTCTCAAAGGCGTTCCCACCAGCGCTGGAAAAGTGACAGCCCCGGCACGCGTGTTGCACGGCCCCGAAGACTTCAACCAGATGCACCCCGGCGATGTGCTTGTCGCCGGAACCACCACCCCCGCCTGGACGCCGCTCTTCGCCATGGCCTCCGCCGTTGTCACCGACATCG